>DASXQC010000979.1:0-2061 GCA_036493235.1 Reyranella sp. | reverse complement strand
GGCTTCGACCCGCTGCGCGACGAGGGCCGCGCCTACGCCGACCGCCTGATCGATGCCGGCGTGAAGACGACCTACGTCAACTACCCCGGCACCATCCACGGCTTCTTCTCGCTGAGTCGCTTCCTCAAGCAGGGCCTCAAGGCCAACGACGAGGCCGCTGCGGTGATGGCGGCGCATTTCGGGACGTGATCATCGGACCGCGCCACTCCAGTGGCGCAGTCCTATGAGGGAAGAATCCGTACGAACCCCACCGGTTCGGCGAAGCCCTTGAGGGGCACGCTCTCGATGCGCGTCGGAACGTCGGCAAGCAGTGGCTTCACGGCCGGATCGTCCGCGACGGCGCGGCTCAGGACGATGTCGCCGCCTTCGCTCTGGCCCTGCAGGCGAGCGGCCATGTTCACGGTCGAGCCGAAATAGTCGAGCCGCTCGTTCTGGCTCACCATGACGCTCGCGCCGACATGGATGCCGATCTTGAGCACCAGCTCGCCGGCCGCACGCTCACGATTGAAGTCCGCGATGCGCGCCTGCATGGCGAGCGCCGCCTTCACCGCGTCGGTCGGATCGCCAAACGAGGCCATCACTGCATCACCGATCGTCTTCACCACCGCGCCGTCGTGATCGCGCACGATCGAGGCGAGGAAAGCGAAGTGCTCGCGCACCAGGTTGAAGGCCTTGGCGTCGCCCACCTGCTCGTAGAGCGCGGTCGAGCCGCGCAGATCGGTGAACAAGAGAGCCACCTGCCCGACCGCTGCCTCTTCGCCCGGCCGCAGGGTCGCCTCGGCGAACAGGTCGCGGAAGGCCTGCAGCGACACCACCTCGGGCACGGTCAGTGCCTCCTTCGTCCAGGTGCGATCTTCGACCAGCGCCGCGAGCTCGAAACCGGCATCGTTCACGAAAGCGATCTTGCCCGGCTCGCCCGGCGGCAAGGCCTCGACACCGGTCGCCGTCGCGCGCACGCCGGGAAAGGCGCCGCCGTCGTGCTCGACGTCGGTCGTCGTGCCGGGATGGAGTGTGCGTAGGCGATAGCGGCCCGGCGGCAGGGTGAGATCGATGCCGCGCCGCTCGCCCGGCTGCAGCAAGACCTGCACCGGCACGTGCGGCGTCGCCATCGGGCCGCTGAGGCAATAGCCGCCGGCCATCAACGGCCGGATCGCCGGCGCCGGCGAGAAGGAGAGCTCGACGTTGCGCTCGAAGTCGCGGTCGTAATCGATGTTGCAGGAAGGGCAGTGCGCGCCGCGCGGCAGCTCGGCCAGCGCGCCGGCGGTGAGCTTGGGCGCGCGGCAATTGTCGCACAGCAGATCCCACTTCATCGTCAGCAGGCCCGCGCGCACGGCGGCGAGGCAGGCCTCGATCACCGGTCGCGGCGCGATACTCCAGTTGCGCGCCAGCAGCTTGGGGCGGAGATGCGTCAGGTCGCCCGCCATACCGGTCAGCACGTAGTCCGTCAGCCGCTTGCCGAGCCCGTTGCCGTAGGGGCTGCGATCGATCGCCTCGGCCAGCGCCGCAGCGCGCTCGCGCGCGCCGGCCGGCAGGTCGGGCGGCGGCAATTCGAACATCGTCGGACGGTCGCCCTTGGCAAAGGCGGCGGCCTGCAGCATGCGCTTCTCGACGACGTCGCCCGCCTGGCGCAGCAGCCGGCTGCCGAACAGGCGGCCGACCCAACTCATCGGCTCGCATTCCAGCGTGTAGCTCACCTTGCTGCGATGGCCTTCCGGCACGATCTCGAACACCGGCCCGAAGCGGCGGAACGGGCCCTTGGTGAAGACACGGCTCTGGCGGAAATAGCGGTTGAGGATCCACTCGTAGGGCTTTTCCTCCCAGGCGAGCGTGTAGCCGGCCGCCTTGCCCTGGCCGCGGCGCAGCACGGTGCCGTCCGGCTGCGGCGTCTCCTCGAGCACATAGGGCGGCAGGCCCATCGCTTCGTTGAAGCGATCGGTGGCCGCGAGAACCGGCCACAGCCGGTCTGGCGGCAGGTCGAAATGCCAGGTCAGCGTCCGCCGCATGTCCTGATACTGCCTCCGCTGCGGCCCGGATGCATCACAGGGCGGTGAGGCCCCTACT
>DASXQC010000978.1:0-3669 GCA_036493235.1 Reyranella sp. | reverse complement strand
CGGAAGGCCGAGGGGCGGTCGTCGATCGCCGCCGCCGTGGCCACCATGTGCATCAGCTCGAGCTCGTCGGCCGCGGCCATCACGACGAAGTCCGGCAGGCAGCCGAGATAGGCGACGTCGAACGAGCCCGCATGGGTGGCGCCGTCGGCGCCGACCAGGCCGGCACGATCGATGGCGAAGCGCACCGGCAGCTTCTGGATGGCGACGTCGTGCACCACCTGGTCGTAGCCGCGCTGCAGGAAGGTCGAGTAGATCGCGGCGAACGGCTTGAAGCCCTCCGTAGCGAGGCCCGCGGCGAAGGTCACGCCATGCTGCTCGGCGATGCCAACGTCGAACGTCCGCTCGGGGAAGCGCTCGGCGAACTTGTCGAGGCTGGTGCCCGAGGGCATCGCCGCGGTGATGGCGCAGATCTTCTTGTCCGCCTCGGCCTCGGCGATCAGCGCCTTGGCGAACACCGCCTGGAAGGCCGGCGCGTTGGCGACCGGCTTGCTCTGCTTGCCAGTGACGACGTCGAACTTCACCACGCCGTGGTACTTGTCGGCGCTCGCCTCGGCGGGCGGATAGCCCTTGCCCTTCTTGGTGACGGCGTGGATCAAGATCGGCTTGTCGAGCTTGCTGTCGCGCGCATTGCGCAGCACCGGCAGCAGATGGTCGAGGTTGTGGCCGTCTACCGGGCCGACGTAATAGAAGCCCAGCTCGTCGAACAGCGTGCCGCCAGCGACGAAGCCGCGCGCGAACTCCTCGGCGCGTCGCGCCGCCAGCTCGAGCGGCCGCGGCAATGCCTCGGCGACCGAGCGGCCGAGATTGCGCAAGGTGACGTAGGGCCGGCCCGACAGCAGGCGCGAGAGATGCGCCGACATCGCACCGACCGGCGGCGCGATCGACATGTCGTTGTCGTTCAGGATCACGATCAGCCGGCTGCGCAGGTGGCCGGCATTGTTCATCGCCTCGTAGGCCATACCGGCGCTCATCGCGCCGTCGCCGATCACGGCGACCACATTGTTGTTGTTGCCCGCGAGATCGCGCGCTACCGCCATGCCGAGGCCGGCCGAAATCGAGGTCGAGGAGTGCGCCGCGCCGAACGGGTCGTACTCGCTCTCTGAGCGCTTGGTAAACCCGGAGAGGCCGTTCTCCTGGCGCAGCGTGCGGATGCGACTGCGGCGGCCGGTGACGATCTTATGCGGATAGGCCTGGTGGCCGACGTCCCAGAGCAGCCGGTCGCGCGGCGTGTCGAACACATAATGCAGCGCCACGGTGAGCTCGACCACGCCCAGCCCCGCGCCGAGATGGCCGCCGGTGACCGACACCGCGGAGATCGTCTCCTGCCGCAACTCGTCGGCAAGCTGCCGCAGTTGCTCGGGCTTCAGCCGACGGATGTCGGCCGGCACGTCAACGGTATCGAGAAGCGGAGTCGTATTTTGCCCGTTCATGAAATCACTATAGACCATAAGACGTGGAGAAGTTGTTGAGACAGACCCTCAGGCCCGCCGGGCTACCACGAATTGGGCCGCCTGTTTCAGGAGGTCGGCCTGCCCGCCAAAAGGCTCTAGATGAGCGGTGGCCTGTTGCGCAAGTAGTGCAGCCTGCGACCGTGCGCGCTCCAGGCCCAGGATCGACACAAAAGTAGCCTTGCCGGCGTCGGCATCCTTCTGGGTTGCCTTGCCGAGCTCGGCCGGGTCACCCTCCACATCGAGCAGGTCGTCGACGATCTGGAATGCCAGCCCGAGATCGTGCGCATAGGCCGCGAGTGCCGCCCGGAGCGGCTCGGCCGCCTTGCCCAGGAACGCCCCCGCGATGCAGGAAAACGAGATCAGGGCGCCGGTTTTCAGGCGCTGTAGCCGGGTGATCGCACCGATCGACAGGTCGATCGCGCCGATCGACAGGTCGGGCTGGGTTTCCGCCAGCAGGTCGAGCATTTGCCCACCCACCATGCCCTGCGCGCCGGCCGCCTTGGCGAGTTCCGAGACCAGCACCGCCCGAACCGCCGGATCGCCGTGCGTAGCCTCTTGGGCCAGCACCTCGAAGGCCAGCGCCTGCAGGGCGTCGCCGGCCAGGATCGCGGTCGCCTCGTCGAATTGCTTGTGGCAGCTGGGTTTGCCGCGCCGCAGATCGTCGTCGTCCATCGCCGGCAGATCGTCGTGAATCAGCGAATAGGCGTGCACGAACTCGATGGCGCTGGCGACGCGCAGCGCCGAAGTCGGGCTCACCTTGAACAGCGTGGAGCTTGCCAGCACGAAGAAGGCGCGCAGGCGCTTGCCACCGCCGAGGCTCGAATAGCGCATGGCTTCCAGCACGCGAGCCTCGCCAGCATCGCTCCGCGGGATCAGGCGATCCATGGTTCGCTCGGTCGACTCGGCGGCATGGGCCAGAGCCGACTCGAACTCTCGGTACATAGACAACGGCATGGGACGATTTCGTACGCTCAGGTCAGCTGGGGCGGCTCAGTTCAGGTCGGCCGGCTGGCTGCTGACCGTTCCGTCGGGGGAAAAAACGATCTTCTCGACCTTCATCTTGGCCTCGGCAAGCTTCTGCTCGCAGTGGCGCTTCAGCAGGGCGCCGCGCTCGTAGGCCGAAATCGCCTCGTCCAGCTTCACCTGGCCGCGCTCGAGCTGCTGGACGATGCCCTCCAGTTCCTTCAGCGCATCCTCGAACGACAGGCTGGCGATGTCCTTGGGAACCGTAGGTTCTTTGATTGGGTCTTTGGCCACGAAGAGAGCCTCTGGAAGGGGTTGGCGGATGCTATCACACCAGAATGGTTAAACACGGAAATAGCGATTTCCGCGAAGGAGTTACCGGCCGTACAACTGCTGAGATAGAAACCCGCATTTGTGACATGGCGGCCTTGCACGTTCGCATATCAAAACCCCCCTCCTTGCATTGCGGCGTCCTCCGACGAATGGCAGCTTCCGATCCGCAGAAATGAACAGCCATTCACAGGAGAAAACGACCCATGGGCAATGTCAGCCACCTCGTCACCCGAACCGCCGCACTGCAAAGTTCTGTTGAAAACGGTCTTGCCGAGGGCATGCCGGCCAAGGATCGCCAGTTCGTCACGGCGCTGGCCCGCGGCCTCGACATCCTGCGCGCGTTCCACGCCGGCGAGGGCATGCTCGGCAACCAGGAGATCGCCCATCGCACCGGCCTGCCGAAGCCGACCGTGGCGCGCCTGACGCATACGCTGACCGAGTTGGGCTACCTCAACTACATCCGCCGCTTCCGCAAGTACGAGCTCGGCGCCTCGGTGCTGGCCCTCGGCTATGCCGCCATCTCCTCGATGGACGTGCGCCGCGCCTCGCGCCAGCCGCTCGAGACCCTCGCCCATGCTCTCAACGCCTCGACGGCGCTGGGCGGCCGCGACCGTCATTCGATGATCTACCTCGAGGCCTGCCGCGGCCCGTCGGTGGTGGCGATCACCCACGACGTCGGCACCCGCGTGCCTATGGCGAGCACGGCGATGGGCCGCGCCTACCTCTTCTCGCTGCCCGACGTCGACCGCAACAAGCAGATCGATGCGATCCGCCGCCGCTGGCGCGACGACTGGACCAAGGTGAAGACCGGCCTCGAGCGCTCGTTCAAGGAGCTGACCGACCGCGGCTTCTGCGTCACCTGGGGCGAGTGGCTGCCCGAGCTGTGCGGCGTCGGCGTCCCGCTGCGCAACACCGACGGCAC
>DASXQC010000977.1:0-3779 GCA_036493235.1 Reyranella sp. | reverse complement strand
GCATCAGGGCGATGGTCTGCTCGCCGCGCAGGTTGAGGTCGACCACGGCCGCATCGACCCGTCCTGCGGGCAGCGCAGCCAGCGCGTCGGCGGGGCTGACGAATGGCCCCAGAACCGTGCCGCCTGCCGCGGCGATCGTGGCGGCAAGATCGAGGCCGACCAGGGCCTCGTCCTCCGCCAGCAGGATGCGGCGCCCCTTCAAATACACGATGTCCCTCTGCCCGAACGTTACGCGGGCAAAGATATAGGCACGATGCCGACGCGAGTCGCGTCGAGGGGGGATTATCGTGCGCTATCGCACGTCAGAGCCGCGACAGCACTTCGGTCTTGAACTTCTTCATGTCGGCCAGGATCTCGGGCACGGCCGAGCCGCTGAAGCCGGTGTCGATCGCGCCGACTCCCAGCTTCTCGAGCGTCTTGATGTCGGCGGCGATATCGGCCGCTGTGCCGGAGAAGAGCTTGCGCTCGCCGTCGTCAGCCTTCGCCGGCAGGCCGTCGCCCCAGCGCGGGAAGCGCACCGTGACGCCGACCGACTGCGGATCGCGTCCGGCCTCGGCGGTGAGCTGGCGCAGCCGCGCGATGCCCGCCGTGAGCCGCTTCAGGCTGTCCATCGGGAAGGCGGGGTTGTTGGGGATCGGGTACCAGGCGTCGCCGTACTTGGCGGTGCGGCGCAGTGCCGGACCGGATTCGCCGCCGACCCAGATCGGGATGCCGCCCTTCTGCACCGGCTTAGGCGCGAAGGTGATCTTGTCGAAGCTCACATACTTGCCGGCGAAGCTGGGCTTGTCCTTCGTCCACAGCTCCTTGAAGGCGGCGACGTATTCGTCGGTCACCTTGCCGCGCTCGGCGAAGGGTGGCGTGCCGAGCGCCTCGAACTCCTCCTTCATCCAGCCCGCGCCGATGCCCAGGATCACCCGCCCGCCGGACAGCGTGTCGATGGTGGCGAGCTGCTTGGCCGCCAGCACTGCCGGGCGGTGCGGGATCACCATGACCGAGGTCACGAGCTTCAGCTTGCTGGTACGCGCGGCGACGAAGGCCAGCTCGATCAGCTGCTCGTTGCGCTCGCCGGTGCCCTGGTTGGTGAACTCGCCAGTCGCGCTATAGGGGTAGGGCGAGGAGATTTCGGTCGGGATCACCACGTGGTCGCTGAAGGTCGCGTAGGCCAAACCGGCCTCCTCGGCGCCGGCGCATAGCCGGACCAGGGGATCGAGCGCGGACAGAGGTCCGGCGGTGGGTGCGCTGAAGCCGATCTGCATGATGTTTCCCCTCGGGCGAGCTTTCGTCAGGCCAAATGTTCAGGCCAAATGTTTAGGCCAGTGTAGTGCGGATTTCGAGGCTGCGCTTCAGCGTCAAGGTCACCGGCGTCTTCTCGGCTATTTCGGCCATGCGCGCCCTTTGTTCGGCGTCGGCGCCGTCGATGCGCAGGACGCGGTCGATGCTCTCGACCTTGTCGGCGCCGCGCGTGAAATGGATGTCGGCCTGCACCGAAGTCACCGGCCACTGCTTGCGCTCGGCATACATGCGCAGCGTGATCACGGTGCAGGCGCCCAGCGCCGAGCTCAGCAGGTCGTAAGGCGCGGGGCCGGCGTCCTTGCCGCCCAACTCCGGCCCTTCGTCGGCGGTGATCTCGTGCGCATGGCCCGCCGTGATCACGGTCGCGTAGTCGACCGTGCCGATGGTTGCCCTCGCGTGCGCCATGACCCCTCCGCGCCCGCGACTGGCGGGCGGCGAGGCAGTCTAGCGCGTCTTGCAGCGCGAGCGACTCGCTCTTCGGACCGCGCCACCCCAGTGGCGCTCATTTCTGTCGTCCTGACAGAGGCGCCGCTGGAGTGGCGCGGTCCGAAGAGCTCTAGCGGCGGCGGACCTTCTTTGCTGCCTTCTTGACCGCCTTGCGGGCCGCCTTCTTCTTGACGGCGATCTTGCGCTTTGCCTTGACCACTGCCTTGCGGATGGCCTTCTTCGCCTTCGCCGCCTTGCGGGCCGGGCGTCGGGCCGCGATCTTGCGCTTGGCGACGGCAACCGCCTGCTGGACGGTGTCGGCGGGATGGGCGATCGCGTCGATTGCGCTCGAGACGGCGTCGGTCACCGACCCGGCGACGGCGCCGACAATGCTGGTCTTCTTCTTCCTGCGTGCCATTGGTTGCGTTTCCTCTTCGGTCCCCCGACCGTGGCAAACGCAAGGGACTTCAAAGGGTTGCAACCAGCCCATCTGGCTGGCGCACCGGCTAAAAATAAGCTATATCAAGCCATTATTTGAATTTCTTATAGTCATATTGGAGCTTCGCATGGCCGTTTCTTCCGGCCTTTCGCTTCCCGCGGACACCTCCGTCAGCCGTTCCTCCTGGTCGCTCTCGCTGCCGCTGCTCGTCGGGCTGCTGGTGTTCGTGGTGCTGGCCAACGTCAACGGCCTGCCGCTGCTCGCCGATCCGGATAGCCACTGGCACATCACGGTCGGCAACTGGATACTCGACCACGGCGCCGTGCCGACGGTCGACAGCTACTCCTTCACCTTCACCGGCCAGCCCTGGATCGCCAAGGAATGGGGCTCGCAGCTGCTGATGGCGCTGGCCTACAACGCCGGTGGCTGGGGTGGCGTAGTGGCGCTCGGCGCGGCGGCGTTTGCCACCACCTCGGCCCTGCTGCTGCGGCGGCTGCTGAAGCACCTTCGTCCGCTGCCGGCGCTGATGTTCACCGCGGCGGCGTTCGTGATGATGACCTCGCACTTCCTGGCGCGGCCGTTCGCGCTCGCCTTCCCCTTCATGCTGTGGTGGGTGTCCGGCCTGATCGACGCGGTCGAGGAGAAGCGCGCGCCCAAGCCGATCCTGCTGCTGGCGATGCTGTTCTGGGCCAACCTGCATGGCGGCTTCACCATGGGCCTGCTGCTGGGCGGCGCATTCGGGCTCGAAGCCCTGGTCAACGGCGCCGACTGGACCGAGCGCAAGAAGATCTTCATCGCCTGGGCGAAGTTCGGCGTGGCGGCCCTGCTGGTCGCCTGCATCACGCCCTACGGCCCGCGCTCGATCCTGGTGACCTTCGAGATCTTCGGCCTGGGCGACGCGCTCAGCCTGATCGACGAATGGAAGTCGCCCGACTTCCAGACCCAGCCGCTAACCGAGCTGATGCTGCTGGTCGCGCTTTACCTCGTGCTGGCGCGCGGCGTGAAGCTACCGATCATGCGCACCCTGATCGTGATCGGGCTGCTGCACATGTTCCTGAGCCACGTTCGCAATGCCGAGCTGCTGGCCATGATCACGCCGCTCGCGATCGCGCCGGTGCTGGCGCGCGATTGGCCGGCGATGCGCCGCGACCCCGACGGCAAGATGCTGCTGGGCGGCCTCTCCGGTCCGGCAAGCCTGCGGACGGTGGGCGTCGGCCTGACCCTGGCGGTGGTCTACACGGCGGCCCTGGTGCGCTTCGCCGGCATCCGTCCGCCCGAGGCGACCATGCCGTCGGCCGCAATCGAGTACGCGCTCGGCCATGGTCTCAAGGGCCATGTGCTGAACCACTACGGCTACGGCGGCTATCTGATCAGCCTCGGCATCCCGACCTTCATCGACGGCCGTGGCGAGCTCTATGGCGGCGAGTTCATCAAGAAGTACGTCGATACCGTACACCTGCGCGGCAACGACCCCGAGGTCCTGCAGAAGACCCTCGACAAATACGCCATCGACTGGACGCTGCTGCTGAAGGAGCAGCCCGCCAACAAGCTGCTCGCCACCATGCCCGGCTGGCGCCAGGCCTACAGCGACGACAAGACGACGATCTTCGTGCGGGAGAAG
>DASXQC010000976.1:0-9287 GCA_036493235.1 Reyranella sp. | reverse complement strand
CTGATCATCGACGACGTCGTCGCGCTGGTGCAGCTGTCGGACCGGCCGACGACCCTGCACGACTGGCTGGCGAGTGGTCGGTTGAACGGGCTGGCGATTCTGTTGCTGGCTGAGTTTGCGCTCGCCGTTCTGTCAGACGTGCTGGGGCGCGCGGTGTCGCTGGTCGATGCGTTGCTGGCCGACCAGGTCTCGAACAGCTCGAGCGTCAGGCTGATGGAGCACGCGGCGACGCTCGACCTCGAGGACTTCGAGGACGCCGAGTTCCAGGACCAGCTCGAGCGGGCGCGGCGGCAGACCAGCGGCCGGCTCACCCTGATGGGCCAGCTGTTCAGCCAGGCGCAGGATCTCGTGACGGTGGCAAGCTTCGCTGCCGGCCTGTTGGTGTTCGCGCCGTGGCTGATTGTGCTGCTGCTGGCGGCGCTGGTGCCGGCCTTCCTCGGCGAGGCGCATTTCAACGCCCAGACCTACACGCTCGATTTCGGCCGCACGCCCGAGCGGCGCGAGCTCGACTACGTGCGCCAGACCGCGGCCAGCGTCGAGACCGCCAAGGAAGTGAAGATCTTCGGCCTCAACGGCTTCCTGATCGAGCGCTACAAGCGGCTGGCCGCGACCTTCTACGACGCCAACAAGGCACTCGCGGTGAAGCGCGCGGTGTGGGGCGGCGTGTTCACGACGATCGGCACGGTCGGCTACTACGCAGCCTATGCCTGGATCGTCTGGCAGACGCTCGAAGGCGCGTTCAGCATCGGCGACCTCACGTTCCTTGCCGGCTCGTTCCTGCGGCTGCGCACGCTGCTCGAAGGCCTGCTGACCGGCTTCTCCTCGACGGCGGGGCAGGCGCTCTATCTCAACGACCTGTTCTCCTTCTTCGACACCCGGCCGGAGATCCTGTCTCCGGCCAATGCGCGGCCGTTCCCGCATCCCATCCGGCAGGGTTTCGTGTTCGAGGATGTGGGCTTCATCTATCCCGGCGCCGAGCGCTGGGCGGTGCGTCGTCTCAGCTTCACGCTCAAGGCGGGCGAAGTGGTGGCACTGGTCGGCGAGAACGGTGCCGGCAAGACCACCCTGGTGAAGCTGCTGACGCGGCTCTACGACCCGGACGAGGGCCGCATCCTGCTCGACGGCCATGACCTCCGCGAATACGACCTCATCGACCTGCGCGGCAGCATGGGCGTCATCTTCCAGGACTTCGTGCGCTACAACTTGAGCGCCGGCGACAACATCGCCGTCGGCCGCATCGAGGCGCGCGACGACCATGCCCGCATCGAGCGCGCTGCCGAGCGCAGCCAGGCCGACCAGGTGATCGAGGCGTTGCCGGGCGGCTATGCCCAGCGCATCGGCAAGCGCTTCAAGAACGGCGTCGAGCTGTCGGGCGGCGAATGGCAGAAGGTGGCGATCGCCCGCGCCTACATGCGCGAGGCCGAGGTGCTGATCCTCGACGAGCCGACCGCGGCCCTCGACGCCCGGGCCGAGTTCGAGGTCTTCCAGCGCTTCAAGGAGCTGAGCCGCGGCAAGACGGCGGTGCTGATCTCGCACCGATTCTCCAGCGTCCGCATGGCCGACCGCATCTTCGTCCTGGCTGACGGCCAGGTGGCCGCCTCGGGCACGCACGAGGAGCTGGTCTCCCAGCCCGGGCTCTACGCCGAGCTGTTCGAGCTGCAGGCGGCCGGGTATCGCTAGCCAACGGTAGCAATTGCATCTATGATGCAATCACGGAGTGCATCATGGGCAAGAATGTCATCGTGTGCTGTGACGGCACGGCGAATCAGTTCACGCAGGACAACACGAACGTCGTCAAGCTCTACGTTTCGCTGATCAGCGACCCAGCGCAGCAGGTCATTTTCTACCATCCAGGGGTCGGCACATGGGAGGCGCCGGGTGCGCTGACGAGCCTCGGTCGCGCCTTGACGATCGCGGCAGGGCAGGCTGTCGGGTACGGCTTGGCAGGCGACATTGCCGCTGCCTATGAGTTCGTGATGAACAACTACAAGCCCGACCAGGACGACCGGCTGTTCCTGTTCGGCTTCAGCAGGGGCGCCTATACGGTCCGTGCCGTCGCATCGCTGCTGTTCCTGTGCGGGATGATGCGTAGCGGCCATGAGACATCGGTGCCCTATGCCATTCGTCTGATGAACTCTATCGGGCGAGGTAAGCGCTCCGTTGACGAGGATTTCGAGGTTCTCAAACGGTTCCAGAGCACCTTCTCGACCGCCCTGCCCAAGATCCATTTCGTCGGCGTGTGGGATACGGTGAGCTCGGTCGGCTGGATCAACAATCCGCTGCATGTCGCCTACAGCGCGAGCAATCCGATGATCGAGTGCGGGCGACACGCCGTGTCGATCGACGAACGGCGTGCCTTCTTCCGACAGAACATGTGGCGGCCGCTCGCCAGACCGGACTTGGCTGGGCCTAGGGACCTGCGGCAAGTTTGGTTCGCGGGCGTTCATTGCGATGTCGGTGGCGGCTACCCGGAAGCAGAGAGCGGATTGGCCAAGATCGCGCTGCAATGGATGTTCAAGGAGGCTGAAGGCAAGGGATTGCTGGTCGATCCGGTTCGTCGCGCCGCCGTGCTATCGGCTGGGCAGGGACCCGATCCAAACGGCCGGATGCACGACGAGTTGGCCCGCAATCGCGCCTGGTGGCTGGTCGAATACCTGCCCAAGCGGCATTGGAACAGCGAAAAACATCGCGACGAGTGGCGTGCCAATGGCGCCCGCTACAGGACTTTGCCGCCAGGCTCGCTGATCCATCGGTCTGTCCAGCAGCGGCAGGGCTACTCGCCGCTGCTGCCGCCAGATCATCAGTTCGTCGACTAACCCGCCAGCACTGGCTCGCCGACGATCTGGGTGCGGTGCATGAGGCGGCGCAGCCTTTCGTCGAAGGCGTCGCGGCGGTGCATGACGCAGCGGTTGTCCCACATCACGAGATCGCCGATGCGCCACTTCTGATACCAGGCGAAGCGCTCCTGCGTGGCATGCGCCCACACCGCATTGAGCAGCGTCTCGCTCTCCTCGACGCCCAAGCCATGGATGTAGGCACCGGGCCGGCGGCCGAGGAACAGCGCCTTGCGCTTGGTGATCGGATGCAGGCGGACGAGGGGATGCACGGCGCCCGGCGTTTTGCTGACGTCATGCGTAGTCTGGAAGCCCTTGCGAAGCTCGCCCGCGGAGTTGCGGCTGGAATCGTGGATGCAGGTCTTGCCCTCGATCGCGTGCTTGAGGTTGTCGGGCAGCGTGTCGTAGGCGGCGTACATGTTGAGGAAGCCGGTGTTGCCGCCATCGGGCGGCACTTCCAGCGCGTAGAGCAGAGAGGCGCGCGGCGGCAGCGGGTTGTAGGACATGTCGGTGTGCCAGACGAGCTCGTAGCTGCCGAGGCCGCCGACCGCCTTGCCGTCCTTCTTGATGCTGGCGATCACGGCGACCCATTCGCGGGCCTGGTCGACGACGCCGGAATCCATGCGGTCGAAGCCGACGGCGGCGATCGGCACGCGGTCGAGCTCGCCAAAGCGGGCACTGAATTTCATCAGCGTCGGATCGTCGATCTTCTGGCCGGAGAAGCGCAGCACCAGATGCTCACCCCAGGCCTCGGCGATCTTCTTGAAGTCGGCATCGCTCACCGGCTTCGACAGGTCCACGCCATAGACATCGGCTCCCAACGCGCCGCCGGTCGGCTGGATCCAGATCTCGCTCATGTCGTTTTCCTCATCTGAAATAGTGCGGCACGAAGCGGCTGTTGTTGTGGGTGATGCGCCGCTCGTCCTCGCGCATGCCCACGCCCGCCGCGTTGCCCTCGATCACCCACGAGCCCACCACCGCGTGGTTGCCGTCGAACACGGGCAAGGGCTTGTAGGCCTGGTAGACGAAACCTTCCTGACCGTAGCTCCCGCCGGCGGTGTCGAACAAGCCGGGAGCGACGACCGTGACATTGGCCCCCTCGCGGCCGAAGATCGGCTTCTTCACGTAGGAGCCCTTCAGGTCAGGGTGCTCGGTGTCGAAGGCCAGTAGCAGGTTCTCGTGCTGCGGAAAGCCTTCCCACAAGAGCGGCAGCAGCATCTTGTTGCTGAGGATCATCTTCCACACCGGCTCGATGAACGCCGTCGAGTCGGTCAGCACGTGCTTGCCGAATTCCTCGCGCGCCATCCATTCCCAGGGATAGAGCTTGGCCATCACCCGGATCGGCATCTCGTCAGGATCGGTGAAGCGCTTGCCGTTCCAGCCGATCTGCGGCACGGCAATGGGCTTGCCGGCCAGCCCGGCCTGCAGGGCGGTGTCGCGCATGTATTCGGAGGTCGCGAGATCCTCCGGCTGGTCCTCGAAGCGTGCGAAGTGAACCAGCGCTTCGGACGAGAGGCGCTTCAGGATTCCGCGCCACGCCTCGATCAACCTCTCGTGGATCGAATTGAACTGGTCGGCGTCGGGCTTCACGTCCTTCAGCCAGTACCACTGGATCACTGCGGATTCATACAGCGAGGTCGGCGTGTCGGCGTTGTACTCGAGCAGCTTGGGCGGGCCCTTGCCGTCGTAGGCCAGATCGAAGCGGCCAACCAAGGTTGGGTCGTTGCGGCGCCACACGGTGGTGATGTAGTCGCCCCAAGCCGGCGGGATGCGGAACCGTTCCCACAGCTTGTTCGAGACGACGTGCTCGACGGCCTTGAGGCACAGCTCGTGCAGCGTCTCGGTCGCCGCCTCGAGCTGGTCGACCTCGTCGGAGGTGAAGGCGTAGCAGGCCTGCTCGTTCCAGTAGGCCTTGCCGTCCATGACGTAGTAGTCGAACCCCAGCTCTTCGAGCTTGCCTTGCCAGCCGGGACGCGGGGTGGACGCTTCGCGTTGCATGATCAACTCGCCGTCGAGCCGTGCTCGCCGGCCGAGCCGCCGAAGCCGCCGCGCTGGCTGGGCTGCGACTGCGTCGTCGACGGCGCCGTGGTCGTGCTCGGCGCGGTGACGGCAGCCCCGCGCGACGAGAACGGGTTACCCATGAACCATAGCCACGGCCAGAAGCCCATGCCGCCGCCCATGATCCCGGGCGTGCAGGAGAAGAGCAGGGCGGCGCCGGCGATGCCCATCAGCACGAGCTTGATCGCTCGGGAAGCGCGCGGCCGGTTGTCGGGTGGCATCGTCATGTCAGGTCGTGAGGCAAGCGGCGTTGATCAGGCCGAAGCAGAGCGCGAAGCCGCCGACCGTCACGCCGGCGGCCATCTCGTTGGCCTCGATCGATTGCCGGAGGTGCGGCAGCAGCAGGCGCATGGCCACGTGCACGCCGACCTGGACCACCAGCGCCACCAGCGACCATAGCACCAGATCGGTCAGGCTGACCGAATGGGCGATGGTGTTGGCGAGCGGCAGGCAGAAGCCGAGCAGGGCGCCGATCAGCGCGACCGCCGCCGCAGCGTTGCCGGCGCGGATCAGCGCGAACTCGCGCCACGGTGTGATCAGCACGTAGATCCACAGGAACAACCCCGCCAGCGCGAAGCTCACGACGATGTAGCGCACGAAGTTTGGGAAGGCCGACGCCAGCCAGGTGAGCTCGGGCATGGTACCGGTGAGTCTCCGCCGCTCAGCCGTGCATGGTCAAGCCGCCCGACACGCTGATCGTCTGGCCGGTGATGAAGGCGGCATCGTCGCTGGCGAGGAAGCAGACCGCGCCCGGGATGTCGTCCGGCTGGCCGACCCGCTTCATCGGGATGGCGCTGACCAGCGCCGCGCGGATCTTCTGGCCGCGCTCGTCCGCGCCGGCCACCGCCGCCAGCAGCGGCGTGTCGGTCGGCCCCGGGCACACGGTGTTGAGGGTGATGCCCTTGCGCGCCACCTCGCGCGCCACCGTCTTGGTGAAGGCGATGATGCCGCCCTTGCAGGCTGAATAGACCGCCTCCATCGACGAGCCGACGCGGCCCGCATCCGAGGCGATATTGACCACGCGGCCATGACCGCGCGCCACCATGCCCTTCAGCACGACATGGCTCATGTTCAGGGGGCCGTTGAGGTTGATCGCGATCACCTTGTCCCAGAGGTCGGGCGTGGTGTCGACGAACGGCACGAACTGATCCCAGCCTGCGTTGTTGACCAGGATGTCGGTCGGGCCAGCGTCCTTCTCGAAGGCGGCGATGCCATCGGCGACCGCCCTGTAGTCGGTGATGTCGGCGCCGCAGGCGAAGCCCTTGACCTCGCCGGCGACCTTCTTCGCGCCGTCGAGGTTGCGGTCGAACACGCCGACCCTGGCACCGTACTCAGCGAAGCGCCGGCAGATCGCCGAACCGATCGCGCCGGCGCCGCCGGTGACGATGACGTTCTTGCCGTTCAGTCCACGCAATGTTTCCTCCAGCACTTTGTCATCCTGAGCGAAGCGAAGGATCCTTCGCTGCGCTCAGGATGACAGCTTTACAGCGGTGAATACGGATCGAACTTGGGCTTGCGCTTCTCGAGATGCGAGGCCAAGCCTTCCTTCACCTCGGGACCCATGAAGCCCAGCATCTCGAGCGCCGTCGAGGCGTCGAACGACGGGCCCATCATGCGCAGCCAGTTGTTGAGCGCGTACTTGGTGAAGCGGATCGAGGTCTGCGCGCCCTCGGCGAGCTTGGTCGCCACCTCGAGGCCCTTGGCTTCGAGCTGGTCATCCTCGACGCATAGCGAGACCAGGCCGATGCGCTCGGCTTCCTCGCCGTCCACCGCCTCGCAGAGCAGCAGGTAGTACTTGGCCTTGGCCATGCCGCAGAGCAGCGGCCACACGATCACCGCATGGTCGCCCGCCGCCACGCCGAGGCGCGTATGGCCGTCGATGATCTTGGCTTTCTTCGAGGCGATCGACACGTCGGCCAGGATACCGGCGACCAGGCCCGCGCCGACGGCGGGGCCACGCATGGTGCTGACGATCGGCTTGGAGCAGTTGATGACGTTGTAGACGATGTCGCGCGCTTCCTTCCACGTCCGCAAGAGCGCGTTGTAGTCCTTCATGTTGTTCTCGATCAGGTCGAAGTCGCCGCCGGCCGAGAACACCTTGCCGCCGGCGCCCTGGATGATCACGCAGTTGACCGTGTCGTCGCCGTCGATGTCGCGCCACACGTTCACCAGCTCGGTGTGCATGATCGCGTCCGTGGCATTGTACTTCTCCGGCCGGTTCATGGTGACGCGCAGCACCTTGGGGTGCGGGCGATCGAACACCAGCCGCTGATATTTTTTCTGCCAGTCCGACATGTCGCTTCCTCCGTTGCCGAGGAGCCTAGCGCGAAGTTGCTCTTCGTCGAAGCGACGTTGGCGGGAGTCCACCGAGTCCGTAGGAGTCCACTCGGGCGTGGACCGGTTGGATGCCGATGGCACAAGGGTTTCAGGCCAGGAGTCCACGAGTCCACCGGCATCCCGCCTTGAAAAAAACCCCTGTTCGGGGGCCCGGGGGCTGAAATGCCGATGCCATCGGGATTTCAGGCCCAACAGCGACCGCAGGCGCAACACGATCATCATCATGCGCAAGACACTGCATGATCAGCCGCCGAACACCTATTATGGGCAATGGCCGGGGGAAAAAGGCGCTACTTCCGGGCCTCGAATCGCCGGCCATAGCCCATAATGAGCTCGCTGCGAGCGCCAGAGTCGTGGCGTTTGACGTTCGAGAGCGAGATTTCCAAGGGAATCGCTCGCCGCCGCGTTGGCAATTTGTGTATCGGCCAAAAAGAAAAATCTGCGTGCCTGGCGAAGGGGCGCACCCCAGCGACGACCACGCCACTCACCGCTTCCATGTAGAGCAACGGCGGTCTAGCGCAAGGTCAGCGCCTTGTATTGCCGCTGTTGCGGCTGCTCTCGAAGCGCACCGCTTCTTCGGTCGCGTCGACCAGGGCGCGTGCCTTGAGCACGCTCTCCTGATACTCGGCCTCGAGGTCGGAATCGGCGACCACGCCGACGCCGGCCTGGACGTACATCACGTCGTCCTTCACCAGCGCGGTTCGGAGCAGGATGCAGGTGTCCATCGAGCCGTTGGCCGCGAAATAGCCGGCACAGCCGGCGTAGATGCCACGCCGCACCGGTTCGAGCTCGTCGATGATTTCCATGGCCCGGACCTTGGGCGCGCCCGACAGCGTGCCGGCGGGGAAGCCCGCCTTCAGCGCGTCGATCGCATCCAGCCCGTCCTCGAGCGTACCCTCGACATGGCTGCTGATGTGCTGGAGGCGGCTGTACTTCTCGATGGTGAACTGCTCGACGACGCGCACCGAGCCGATCTTGGAGACGCGGCCGACGTCGTTGCGCGCGAGGTCGAGCAGCATCAGGTGCTCGGCATGCTCCTTGGGATCGGCCAGCAGCTTGTCGGCCAGCAGCTTGTCCTCCTCGGGCGTGGCGCCGCGGCGGATAGTGCCGGCGAGCGGACGGATGGTGACGGTGTTGTCGCGCAGCCGCACCAGGATCTCGGGGCTCGAGCCCACGATCGTGAAGTCGCCGTAGTCGAAGAAGATCAGGAACGGCGAAGGATTGATCCGCCGCAGCGCGCGATAGAGCGACAGCGGCGGCAGCTTGAACGGCAGCGAGAAGCGCTGCGAGGGCACGATCTGGAAAGCGTCGCCCGCACGGATGTACTCCTTGCAGGTCTCGACCATCTTCTTGAACGCGTCCTTCGACATGTTGGCTTGCGGCTCGGGCAGGTCGTCGAGCTCGTCGCCGTTGGCGCGCTGGTGGGGCAGGGAACGCTCGAAGTCGGCCTCGGCATCGGCCAGACGCTCCTGTGCAGCCTCGTAGGCGGCGCGCGCGCTGGTGCCCTGCTGCGGCCAGACGGGCGTGACCAGGGTCACGTTGTCTTCCAGCCTGTCGAAGATGCAAATCAAAGTGGGCCGCACCATAATGGCGTCGGGCAGTCCGATTGGATCGGGGTTGTTGTCCGGCAGCCGCTCCATGTCGCGGACCATGTCGTAGCCCAGGAAGCCGAACAGGCCGGACGCCATTGGCGGCAACCCCTTGGGCAGCTCCATCTGGCATTCGCCGATCAGCGCGCGCAGCGTCTCCAGCGGCCGGCCGTCGAGCGGCTCGAAGGTGTGGGCATCGACGCGGGCGCGGCGGTTGATCTCGGCCTTGTTCTTGGTGCAGCGCCAGATCACGTCCGGCTTGAAGCCGATGATCGAATAGCGGCCACGCACCGAGCCGCCTTCGACCGATTCGAGCAGGAAGGAGTTAGCCCGGCCGTCGGCCAGCTTGAGGTAGGCGGAGACCGGCGTCTCGAGGTCGGCGACCAGCTTGGTCCAGACGAGCTGCGGCTTGCCCCCGTCGTACGCGTGGGCGAAGGCGTCGAACTCGGGCGAGACGGTCATGTCTATT
>DASXQC010000975.1:0-8273 GCA_036493235.1 Reyranella sp. | reverse complement strand
TGACCCTCCTGAAGCGGCTTTGGACCGAGCCCTCGGTCACCCACGACGGCAAGTTCTACAAGCTCGACAAGGCGCAGGTCCGGCCACGGCCGTTCCAGAAGCCCTATCCGAAATTCTATCTCGGCGGCGGCAGCCAGCAGGCCTGGGAGATCTCGGCCAAGCACTCCGACGTGCACCTGTTCTGGGGCGACACCTACGACCGCATCCGCGACAACATGGCGGTGATCCGCCAGATGGCGGCCAGGCACGGGCGCGAGGACAAGATCGGCTTCGGCATGCGTCTGCAGATCGTCTGCCGCGAGACTGAGCAGGAGGCGTGGGACTTCGCGCACAAGCTGGTCGGCCACGCCAGCGAAGCGCAGAAGGCCTTCGTGAAGGAGCGCTTCGCGACCTCGGAAGCCAACCGCCGCGTGCGCGAGCTGGCGGCGACCGGCGACGTGATCGAGCGCAACCTGTTCACCGGAATCACCAAGGTCCGGCCCGGCGCCGGCATCGCCGTGGTCGGCACGCCCGAGCAATGCGCCGCGACCTTGCAGGACTTCATCGATCTCGGCTGCCACTCCTTCTGTCTCTCCGGTTACCTGCACGACGAGGAAGCCGAGCGGTTCGGCAAGTGGGTGATGCCCATCCTGCGCGACCGCAACCGCGAGCGCATGCTGGCGGCGTAAGGCCTTCCGCCATCGACGGAGCTGTCTCCGCAATCCCGAACGGGATCGCAGATGCAGCGGTGGCGAGCAATCGATGATTGTGAGGCTTGAGTTGCGCCGCTGGCTGTTCCATAGGAAGTTGTATGGTGGGTATGTGGACGCGCTTGGGTGTATGCAACTATGGGTAAGGTTGGGAATTTCTATGCGACTGGAACAGGTATTCCAATCGAGAGGATAGTGCTTTTCCTGCCGCCGATCGGATTGATGGTGTTAGTGGCGTTCCGACTGCTGTCAGGCGATGAGCCCGTGCTGCTCAAGCTGTTCAGCCCCTACCAATCAACTCCTCTGGTCACCGCTTGTGCTGTGCTCGCCGTATTGGCCACGGTGAGACGCTTCGAATTCGTCCCGGTGCTGCTGCTCGGGGCTGCGCTAGAGGCAATACGTGTCGCGTTGCTGTTGTCGGAAGGCCGTAATGTCATCGAATCCTGGAGTACATTTGGGCAAGGCTTCTGGTATGCATCCATCGCAGTCGCGTTGTGGCATATCGTGCAGAGTTCACCTGCCCAACGCTGGCAGGAAGTTGATCGTGCGCTACTGCGAGTCGCGCTACCACTAGCCGTCAGTCTCGCGCTGTTTGGCTTGCAGCTGACAGTGCTGAATATTCCGACGACCTTCGATAATGTCCTTTATGCCTTCGATGGATTGCTCGGGCCGCCCGTTGCAACCTTCGTTGCTGGCCTTTGTCGCAATCACCAGGCATTGCGGGTTTTGGCGATAATCGCCTATCAGAGCCTCTGGCTGATGCTGTCGGTGTTCGTTTTTGTGCAGTGTCAAACTGATCAGCGAATGGCCGTAAGGCTCATGAGCCGTTATATCCTGCTTGGTATCATTGGCTGGCTGCTTTATTTCGTCCTGCCGGCTATCGATCCAGGCGGAGCATTCTGGGACGTCTACGGGGATCAGCTGCCGTCGCCGAACGAGGTGAGTCTGGACAGACTTGCAGTCCAGAATGGGCATCCGCGCAACGCGATGCCGTCCTTGCATATGTCATGGGCACTTCTTCTGGCGATGGAAGGGCGCCGAATGGGAAAGGCGTGGGCCAGCATTGGCTTGGCTTACGTATTCATAACCGCGTTCGCGACGCTCGGTGTGAGAGAGCACTATTTGATCGACCTTGTTGTTGCGGTGCCTTTCACCGTCTCCATGTACGCGGTGTCACGGCTTTTCTGCCGTCGCCAAGGGCGGACAGAGCTGTTTGCGGCTGCCGCGGGGGGTGCGGCCATGACTGCTCTGCTTCTCATCACGATACGCTTCGGTACCGAGGCTTTGAGAGGGGCGCCCTGGGTTGCCAGGGCTTTGGTGGTCGGCGCGGTCTCATTGTCGCTGGCGTTGCATTTTCTGGCCGAGCGCCAAGCGCGGCTGTCGCCGCCCTGACACGGCCTCCCCATGGAAATGGGAAGGGAATATGATTGGCGCATGACTTCTACCCTGACGCCCATCCTGCGCGACCGTAACCGCGAGCGCATGCCGGCGGCCTGATGGCGCGGACGGCGCCGCCGGATGTGGGCACGCGGCAGCTCGAGGCGGTGCTGGCGCTGGCGGAGTACGGCAGCTTCGTCGCGGCGGCGGCGCGCCTGCGGATCTCGCAGCCGGCGCTGACCCGCAGCATCAAGCGGCTGGAGGCCCAGCTCGGCGTGCAGCTGTTCGAACGCAGCACGCGGCGGGTCCAGATCACGGCCGCAGGGCGCGAGTTCGCCGCGGTTGCCGAGCGCATGCTGAACGATCTCGGCATCACCGTGCAGAGTGTGCGCGAGGTGGCGCAGGAACATCGCGGCCTGGTCGTGATCTCCTGCGTGATGTCGGTGGCAGGCGGCGAATTGCCGGCGATGATCGCTGCCTACCAGGCCGACCGGCCGGGCGTGGAGATCCATGTGCGCGAGGGCGTCTATGCCTCGATCCTCGACGACGT
Organism: Reyranella sp.; assembly: GCA_036493235.1. Taxonomy (GTDB): domain Bacteria; phylum Pseudomonadota; class Alphaproteobacteria; order Reyranellales; family Reyranellaceae; genus Reyranella. Next base: position 5,657 of record DASXQC010000975.1, on the reverse strand, counting down.
GCGCAGCGGCGTGGCGGATTTCGGCATCAGCTACATCGACGAGCTGCCCGACTTCGCGATGGGCACGCCGCTCGGCCGGCAGACCTTCTACGCCGTCGTGCCTGTCCGCCACCGGCTGGCGGCGAAGCGCAGCGTCAGCCTGGCCGAGCTGACCGAATATCCGATCGTCGCGCTGCCGACCGAATCGCGCACGCGGCGCACGATCGATGCCGCGGCGGTGACGGCGGGCCTGCAGCTGCGCCAGCGGGTCGTGGTCAACCAGATCGCCACGCTATTGGCGCTGGTGGCCGCCGGCGTCGGGGTGGGCGTGGTGCCGGGCGGCGCCGCGCGTGGCCCCTCGGTCAGCGGCCTGCGGTTCATTCCTCTCGCCGAGCCGCGGCTGGTGCGCCGGCTTGGCCTGCTCACCCTGCGGGAGCGCGAGCCGACGCCGGTGGCGGCCGGATTGATGGCCCTGTTGCGCCGACGGTGGCCGCGATCGAATTGATGCAGGAAATGCAACAATTCTGGCTATCAGGTTGATCTTGGCATAGCGGCCTTGGCGACTATGCTTGGTCCCGGAGGTTTTCGTGCAGCATCTTGCATCCCGCATCTACGAAGCCGACAGCGTCTCCGCCGTCCAGGAACTCTATCACTCCAACGGCTGGACCGATGGCCTGCCGATCGTGCCGCCGACCGAGGACGCCGTGCGTGCCTGCCTCGAGTGGGTGATGATGCCACCCGACCAGCTGATCGGCGTCGAGCCGGTGCGCGGGCTTGCGGTCACCGCCGAGAAGCTCGCGATCAACGCCGTGATGGCGGGCTGCCTGCCGATGCATTTCCCGGTCGTCGTGACCGCGTGGACGGCGATGATGCAGGAGCCGTTCCTGCTCCATGGCGCCACCGCCAGCACCGGCGGCTGCGCCGTGCTGGTCGTGCTGAACGGGCCGATCCGCCAGGAGATCGGCGCATCGGGGACCTTCAATGCGCTGGGCAACAGCGACCGCGCCACCGCCGTGATCGGCCGCGCCATCCGGCTCTGCCTGATCAACCTGATGGATGTGCGGCCCGGCGTGATCGACCGCTCGACCCTGGGGCATCCCGGCAAGTTCAGCTACTGCATCGCAGAGGACGAGGAGGACTCTTCCTGGAAGTCGCTCTCCGAGCAGCGCGGTATCGAGCGCGCGGCCTCGGCGGTCACCGTCATGGCGGCCGGCGCGCCGCGGCAGATCATGAACGAGTGGACGACCAAGCCGGAGGAGATCCTCGAGACCTTCGCCGCCGAGATGCGCGCCAACCTGCGGCACTATTCGATCCATCCCGGCAACTACGCGATCGTCATTCCCAAGCAGCTGCGCGAGCACCTGCAGGCGGCGAACTGGAGCAAGACGGACATCGCCGAGTTCATCCATCAGCGCGCGCGCATCCATCGCCGCGAGTGGGCGGATGTCGGCAAGGGTGCGGTAGTGCGCGACCGCGGCGACACGGTCTATCCGGCGATGGAATCGGCCGACCAGCTCCTGGTGATCGCCGCCGGCGGGCCGGCCGGCGGCTTCGGCGCCATCATCCCGCCGTGGCTCGGCAACAAGAGCCACGCCGTGACCGTGCCGATCGGCGCCTGCATCGATTGCGAACCGCCGAAAAAGTAGCCAGAAGGAGTTTGCCATGACCTTCCGCGTCCTCGATCCCACCGCCGGCGAGCCGGCCGCCACCGGCCAACGCGCGCCGCGCCTCGACTCGCTCAAGGGCAAGACCGTGGGCTTCATCTCCAACGGCAAGGAGGGCACCAAGGGTTTCTTCGCCCATCTCGAGAAGATGCTGTTGGAGGATTACGGCGTCGCCAAGGTCGTGAGCCGCACCAAGTCGAACTACAGCGCGCCGGCCGACGCCCACATCGTCGCCGAGATCAAGCAGTGGGACGCCGTGATCTCCGGCATAGGAGATTGAGGCAGCTGCTCATCGTGCAGTCTGCACGACGCCGTTGCCGCCGAGAAGGAAGGGGTCCCTGCCTTCGGGGTCATGACCACACGCTTCGTCAGCGCCGCCGATATGATGGGCAAGGTGCTGGGGATGCCGGGCTACGAATTCTCGACCATCGAGCATCCGGTCAGCAGCGCTACCGACGCCGAGCTTGCGCAGCGCGCGCGGGCGGCGATCGAGCAGGGGTGCAAGCTGCTGGTGCAGTCGGGAACCTGAACCGCCGATCGGCGTTTGCGAGAGCATGAAACCCCTCGCCATCGTCGGCATCCTCCTGATCATCGTGGGCATTGGCGGCCTCGTGATCGAGAATGTCTCCTTCACCGAGCGCAAGACCGTGCTCGATGTCGGCCCGCTCAAGGTGCAGGCCGACGAGCAGAAGGTCGTGCCGATCCCCACCATCGCCGGCGTCGCCGCGATCGTCGTCGGGCTCGGCCTCGTCTTCATGGGCCGCAAGCGGGCTTAGAGCGATTTCCGTTCAGATGGAACCGCGCCCGCACAGTTGTCCCTTGTCCCATCGCCCGACGGGCGCGGTTCCATCTGAACGGAAATGCGCGCACGGGCGATATTTGTTGCAGCAGGCATATTCCGTCCAGCCGATTCCGGCTGGACGGAATATGTTCTAGGCTACGCTAAAGAGGCCAGGTGAAGCGGATGGTGTTCTTGGCGATCCCGTCGAGGACGATTTGCACGCCGCCCGACTTCATCATCCATTCGAGCCGGTGATCGCGGTACTCGCGGCGAATCTGGCCCGAGGCGACGCGCGCTGAAGCGTCGCCCATGTTGGCCGACGCCGCTTCGAATTCCTTGAAGGTCTCGGCGACCGACGGCCGCTCGCGGATGCCCGCCAGCCAGCGCGCCAGCGGCGAGCCGTCGGGCGTGCCCATGCCGTAGTGGAACGAGCGGTTGACGTAGGGCGCGACGCTCAAGTCTGCCCAGCCGAAGCCGTCGCCGTTGAAGAAGTCGTTGGTGCCGAGCTTGCCGGTCAACCATGCCTGCAACTCGGCCGTCTGGCGGGCCGCGGTCGCCTTCATCTCCTCGGCCTGGGCGCCCTCGGCACGCTTGAACCAGCGGATCTCGCTCAGGCCCCAGTTGATCGCCTCGTAGAGCGTGTCGCAGACCTCCTCGATCATCCGCACTTCGGCACGGGCCGCCGGATCGGCCGGCAGCAGATGCGGTGTCGGATACTTGTCCTCGAGATATTCGAGGATGACTGTCGAATCGAAGATGTGTGCCGCGCCGTCGATCAGCGCCGGCACCTCGTTGCGCGGGCTGGCCGCGGCGAACGGACCGGCGGCCTTGCCCGAGCCCAGCGCATTCGGCGTCTCCTTGTCGAAGACGAGGCTCTTCTCGCGCAGCGCGATCTTCACCTTCTGGGCATAGGACGAGAGCGGGTGTTCGTAGAGCAGCATCACGGGAGCTCCAGCTTGACCTCGACCGCGGCCGACGCGACCACCGCCGGGTCGTTGTTCTCGGGATCGGCTATGTCGAGGCCGCCTTTGACCGCCTTCACCGTGACGATGCCGTGCGGCAGCGAGGCACGCACCTTCTCGAGGTCGACCTTGTCGGGCTGCTGCACGCCGATCGTGACGTTCACGAACATGCTGGTCTTGGGATTCACCTTCAGCGCCCGCAGCATGGTGAGCGACGAATGGTGCAGGGCGTCCTGCACCGCGCGCAGCGCCGCCTTGGTGTAGTCGCCGCCGTGCAGGTCATTGCCGGTGCCGAGCTCGAGGATCACGCGCTTCTGGGCCATCGCTCGTCTCTCCTTAAACGTCGAGCCGCACGATGGCGGCGGCCTGCGCGATCACCGTCTTGTCGGTGCCGGCTTCGTTGGGAATCTCCAGGCCGCCCTGGAACACCTTCACCGTGCCGGTGCCGTGCGGCAGGATCTTCAGCACCTCGGCCGTGTCGACCTTGTCGGGCTGCGGTACGCCGATCAGCACCTCGACCTGCATGTCGTCGCTCGACTTGCCGACCGCCGTCGCGACGGTGAGCGAGTTGTGCCACAGCGCATCGCGCAAGGCGCGCACCGCCGCCTTGGTGTAGTCGCCGCCGCGGATGTCGGTGCCCATGCCGATCTCGAGCGCCACGCGCTTCAATGCCATCGTTTCCTCCCGTTAGGCCTTTGCCAGTCCGGCCTTGATGAGTAGCGGCTTCACTTCGACGAAGTATGTCTCGGCGAAGGCGCGGTACTCGGCCGGACTCTTGTACCACGGCGCCTGGATATAGGAGTCGAGCAACGCATCGACCCGCGGATCGCCCATGGCCTTCCTGAAAGCCAGATGCACCGCATCGACGATGGTCGGGGGCAGGTCCTTCGGCCCGACCAAGCCGTAGGGGCTCTGGCCGACCACGTCGATGCCGCGTTCCCTGAGCGTCGGCACATCCTTGTACTTGGCGATGCGCTGCTCGGTCGCCATGGCGAGGATGCGGAACTTTCCCGCATCGACCATCGGTGCCCATTGCGCGCCGTCGCAGATGAAATGGACCTCGCCGCCCAGCAGCGCCTGCGTCCATTCGGCAGTGCCCTTGTAGGGCACATGGGTGAATTTCGCGCCCGTCGACTGCTCGACCTCGATCATGGTGAGCTGTCCGGTGCCGCCGATGCCCGAGGTGGCGTAGTTGTACTTGTCGGGCTCTTTCTTGGCGGCGGCGATCAACTCGTCGAAGGTCTGCCACGGCGCGTCGGCGCGCACCACCAGCCCGATTGTGTAGCCCGACAGGCCGATGATGTAGGTGAAGTCGCGGATCGGGTTCCAGTTGGTTGGCTGGTAATGCGGATAGCGCAGGCTGTTGATGCTCATGCAGGCGAGCTGGTGCCCGTCGGGCTTGGCATTCAGCAGCAGCGCCGGTGCGAGCGTGCCGGCAGCGCCCGGTCGCGCATCGACGATGATCGGTTGGCCGAGCATCGGGCCCGCCGTCTCGCCCATCAGGCGGATATGGATGTCGGTGCCGCCGCCCGCGGCGAATGGATTGTAGATCGTGATCGGCTTGTCGGCCTTCCACGTCGTCTGGCCGCGCGCCAGTGCCGGCGCGAATAGCGCCGATGCGGCGAGGGTGGCGAACTGGCGGCGGTCGATTGGGCTACGGCTTCTTGCGGACCCAGGCGTCGAGGCTCCACGCGCCGCCGCCGACGGCGGCGAGGTAGAGGAAGACGAAGCAGTAGAGCGCAATCGTCTCGCCCTTGTTGAGGATCGGAAAGAAGCCGTTGGGTGCATGCACCAAGAAGTAACCCACGGCGCACATGCCCGAAACGATGAAAGCGGTCGGCCGGGTGAACAGGCCCAGCACCAGCAGGATGCCGCCGACCAGTTCGATGATGCCGGCATAACCGGGCATCGAGTTCAGGTTGAAGGTGGGAGGGTAGGCGCCCGGCGGAAAGTGCAGCCACTTGGCGAGTCCGTGTTGCAGCAGCAGCAGGCCCGACATGAAGCGCAGGATGCTGAGGAGCATCGGCGTCCAGGCTTGCAGAACTGAGTCCATTCTTATTCCCCGTAGTTACTTCGCAGTGCGTTCCGGTCCGCGATACGGAGAGTTTATCGGGTCTCCAATGTTTGCAGTGGTCACCATTCCGTTAGCGAAACGCTCGCACTGCCGATGCGGTTTGCCTATGATCGCGCCGCAAAAGTCGGCGGTAGAACCGGTGCGTAGTGTAGTGGTGCGTGGGAGGCGTTGAGTGGCGACGGTCGAGATCCGCAACG
>DASXQC010000974.1:0-4109 GCA_036493235.1 Reyranella sp. | reverse complement strand
CTTTCCCTTGATCTCCACCGTTCGATTTTCTTCCACCTCCCCCGTCACACGGGGGAGGCCGGGAGGGGGAAGGCCAACGGCACGTCCTGCAGCCTTCCCCCTCCTGTATCCTTCCCCGTGCGACGGGGGAGGAGCATGAGGACTCAAGAAGGCGTCTTCGAGTGCGGCGACGTGCTGCTGCAGCGGGGCGGCACGCTGCGCAAGGCGCGCATCGTCTACAAGACCTTCGGGTCGCTGAACGCGGCGCGTGACAACGTCATCGTCTATCCGACGAGCTACAGCGCGCAGCATCCCGACATCGAATGGCTGGTCGACGTGCGCCGCTGCCTCGATCCCAGCCGCTATTTCATCGTCATCCCCAACATGTTCACCAACGGGCTGTCGACCTCGCCATCGAACTACGATTCGAGCCAGTGGGGCGACTTCCCGCAGGTGACGGCCTACGACAACGTCACCCAGCAGCGCCGGCTGATGAACGAGTTGTTCGGCGTCGAGCGGGTGAAGATGGTCTACGGCTGGTCGATGGGCGCGCAGCAGGCCTATCACTGGGCCGCGCTCTTTGGCGCCTCGGTCGAGCGCATCGTCGTCAATTGCGGCTCGGCCAAGACGGCGCCGCACAACTTCGTCTTCCTCGAGGGCGTGCGCTCGTCCCTGCAGGCCGCCCGCACCGAAGAAGAAGCCAAGTGCGCCATGGGCCGGATCTATGCCGGCTGGGCGCTCTCCCAGACCTTCTATCGCCGCGAGCTGTGGCGCGGGCTGGGCTTCAGTTCGCTCGAGGACTTCCTGGTGCGCTCCTGGGAAGCGGGCTTCGTCCGCCGCGACATGCACGACCTGCTGGCCCAGCTCTGGACCTGGCAGAATGCCGACATTTCCGCCAACGACCTCTATCGCGGCGATCTTCAGATGGCGTTGGCTGGCATCAAGGCGAAGGTGCTGCTGATGCCCTCCGCCACCGACCTCTATTTCCAGACCGACGACAATCGGGCTGAGCTCCCGCACCTCAAGGACGCGCACCTGGTCGAGATCCCGTCGATCTGGGGCCACCGCGCCGGCAACCCGCGCGACAATACCGAGGACGCCACTTTCGTCGACGCCCAGGTCACCGCGCTGCTCGAGAGTTGAGATGGGCCGCCACGTCGATCATCACGACAAGGGCTATCGCCGTTATCCCTGGATACACCGCATGGCGTGGCTGCGGCGCAACCGCTGCAGCCTGCTGCTGACCAGCCTGTGCGTCATGATCATCGCCAATCCGGCGTTCGGCGATAGCGCCCTCGGCCCCAAGGCGCTGAGCCTCTCCTTGCTGGCTGTCCTCGTGCTGTCGACCTGGACGCTGCGCATGCGGCATCGGACCGTGCTCGCGGTCGCGACGCTGGCGGTGGCGATCGCCCTCGTGATCCTGAGCGTGCCCGACGACAAGCACTGGATGCGGCTGGTCGCCCATAGCAGCATGGCGTTCTTCACCGGCGTGGTTACAGTCGCGCTGCTGCGCTATGTGCTCGACCCGCATCTGATCAACACCGACAAGGTGTTCGGCGCCGTCGCTGCCTACGTGCTGATCGCTATCAGCTTCGCCTGCCTGTTCCTGGCGATGCAGTACATCCAGGGCAACGCCTTCTACATCAACGAGGTCAACAATCCCGACGGCCGGATGAGCTGGTCCGATTCGATGTACTTCTCGTTCACGGTTTTGACATCGACCGGCTTTGGCGAGATCACGCCGGTCACAGACATGGCGCGCAGCCTGATCGTCATCGAGCAGGTGCTGGGCGTTATGTATGTGGCCTTTCTCGTAGCGCGGCTGGCCAACCTTTACGGCCGCGTGGAGCGGCGCTAGCGTCGGCTATGCCCGATTCACTCCTGCCGCGTGACGGCCTCGTCATTGTCGCCAAGCGCGACTGTCCGACCTGCGTGCTGGTCGAGCCGGTGATGCAAAGCCTCGACCGCGCCGGCCCGCTCACCGTGTTGAGCCAGGACGATCCGACCTTCCCGTCGGGCGTTCGCTCGGTGCACTACGACGACAGCCTCGAGCAGTCGTTCCATCTCAAGATCGAGGCCGTGCCGACCCTGATCCGCTTCAAGGCCGGCCGCGAGGTCGAGCGCGTCGTCGGCTGGGAGCGCGACGAATGGCTCAAGGTCGCGGGCGCCGCCGCCAAGGGTGACGGCTTGCCGGCGTGGCAGCCGGGCTGCGGCTCCAAGAGCCTCGATCCCGGCGTGCAGGAAGCGCTGATCGCGCGCTACGGCGAGACCGGGCTGAAGTCCCGCGCCATCTCGGTTGGCAACTGGGACGACCCGATGGAGGCCTGCTTCGAGCGCGGCTGGACCGACGGTTTGCCAGTCGTGCCGCCGACCGACGAGCGCATCCTGCGCATGCTGGCCGGCACCGAGCGCAAGCCCGACGAACTCGTCGGCAACATCCCGCCGAACATCGCGCCCTGCACGGTCGAGAAGGTGGCGATCAATGCGGTGATGGCGGGCTGCAAGCCCGAGTACATGCCGGTCGTGCTGGGCGTGCTCGAGGCCGCCCTCGATCCGATCTTCACCATGCACGGCCTGCTCTGCACCACGCACTTCTCCGGCCCGCTGGTGATCATCAACGGCCCGATCGCCAAGTCGATCGGCATGAACTCCGGCGTCAATGCGCTGGGCCAGGGCAACCGCGCCAACGCTACGATCGGCCGCGCGCTGCAGCTCATCGTGCGCAATGTCGGCGGCGGCATCCCCGGCGCGATCGATCGCGCGACCTTGGGGAATCCCGGCAAGTATACGTTCTGCTTCGCCGAGGACGAGAGCGATCCCGACTGGGAGACGCTGGCCGAGCGCCGCGGGATTGCGAAGGGCAAGAACGCCGTCACGCTGTTCCATGGCGAGGGCGTGCGTGGCTTCATCGACCAGAAATCGCGGACACCGGAAGAGCTCATCCGCTCGCTGGCGATGGGACTCTTTGCCGTGGGTCATCCGAAATTGGTTCGCGTCGGCAATGCCGTGCTGGTGCTGACGCCCGAGCACTACAAGATCTTCAAGGATGGCGGCTGGTCGCGCCGGCAGATCGAGGACGCGCTGTACGAGGCGCTGAAGCGGCCGGGCAAGGACCTCGTCTACGGCGCGCAGGATGTCGCTGAGGGCGTGCCGGAGTCGATGGCCGACAAGGTGCTCGACAAATTCGATCCGCCGCCCGAGGGCGTGCTGATCGCGCGGGCCGGCGGCCCGGCCGGCTTGTTCTCCGCGATCATCGCCGGCTGGCCCGGCCAGCGCGTGCGCGAGGAATGCCGCGCCGTCACGCACGAGATCAAATAGCGACACCAGGCAAGGGAGACGCCCATGACTTACGTCGAGAAATTGCGTGATCCGACCGCCGAGACGTCGCCGACGCGGCGCGCCCGGCTCACGCCGCCGCCCTCGCTGGAGGGCAAGACGGTGGCGTTGATGGACATCGGCAAGTCGCGCGGCAAGGAATTCATCGACCGCCTCGAAGGCCACTTCAAGAAGGCCGGCATCGCCACCAAGCGCTACGCCAAGCCGACCAACACCAAGGTCGCGCCGACCGCGGTGATGCAGCAGATCGCGGCGGAGGCGCAGCTCGCGGTGATCGCCTTATCGGATTGAGGGTCTTGCACATCGTGCAGTCTGCACGACCTCTACAATCTCGATAACCGTGGCCTCCCCGGCGTCAACATCGTCACCACCGAGTTCGCCGACGGCGTCACCGCCCAAAGCGATTCACTGGGCTTCGAGCCCGCCGTCGTCTTCGTCCAGCATCCGATCCAGAATCGCACCACGGCCGAGATCGAGGCGATCGCCGACCAGGCGTTTGCAAAGGTGCTGGCGGCGCTGACGAGCGCGGCTGCCTAGTCTTTCTCCGGGACCACCGCCGGCGCGACCTGGTCGCTCGTCGGCGGTGGCGGCGGGGCGATCGGCGACGGCAGTTCGCGGGGCAGGAAGCCCGCGACCGCCGCCGCGGTGCCCTTGGGATCCTCTTCCATCGGGTTGTGGCCCGACTTCGCGAACAGCGCGAGCTTGGCGCCCTTGATGTCGGTCTGCAGCCGGAAGGCGTCGGCGACCGGTGTCCAGCGGTCCTGCGTCCCCCAGATGATCAGGGTCGGCACGTC
>DASXQC010000973.1:0-5488 GCA_036493235.1 Reyranella sp. | reverse complement strand
CCTGTTCGACGCCTTCGCGCGCAACGCCAACCGCCTGCAGGTGATCAACGCGCGGCACGAGCAGACCACCGCCTACATGGCGCTGGGCTACGCCAAGTCGACCGGCAAGCCGTCGGCCTACACGGTGGTGCCGGGCCCGGGCGTGATGAACACCATGGGCGCGCTCACCACGGCGTGGGCGATGAACGCGCCGGTGCTGTGCATCACCGGCCAGGTGCCGAGCGCCATGATCGGCCGCACCCGCGGCCAGCTGCACGAAATGCCGGACCAGCTCGCCACCTTGAAGACGCTGCTGAAGTTCGCCGAGCGCATCGAGCATCCGACCGAGGCGCCGCAGGTCATGGCGCGCGCCTTCCAGGCGATGGTGTCGGGCCGGCCTGGGCCGGTCGCGGTCGAGATGCCGATGGACATGTTCCCGGCCAGCGCCGACGTCACGCCGGTCGAGCCGCTGGGCAAGCGGGCCGCGCCCGTGCCCGACGCCGAGAAGATCGCCGCGCTCGCCAAGCTGGTCGACGCGGCGAAGGCGCCGATGATCGTGGTCGGCAGCGGCGCGACCGAGGCCGGGCCCGAGGTGCTGGCGCTGGCCGAGAAGATCGGCGCGCCGGTCGTCGCCTTCCGCACCGGCAAGGGCATCGTCGACTCGCGCCATCCGCTGTCGCTGACGACGGTGGCCGGCTTCAGGCTATGGGACAGCACCGATCTCCTGATCGGCATCGGTTCGCGCCTCGAGATTCCGCTCGCCCGCTGGGCGCCGGCGCCGGCCGGCGTGAAGGTCGGCCGTATCGACATCGATCCGGCCGAGCATCGCCGGCTCACCGTCAACGTGCCGATCGTGGCCGATGCCGCCGAGGGTACGCGCGCTCTTGTCGCCGCGGTGAAGAAGAAGGACGACCCGGCGCGGCGCGAGGCGATCGCCACGGCCAAGGCGGCGGCGCTGGCGCAGGTCAGCAAGGCGCAGCCGCAGATCGGCTACCTCGACGTCATCCGCGCGGCGTTGCCGGACGACGGCATCGTCGTCGATGAGCTGACGCAGGTCGCCTATATCGGCTGGTACGGCTATCCGGTGCACAAGCCGCGGACGTTCATCTCGTCCGGCTTCTCCGGCACGCTGGGCTACGGTTTCCCGACGGCGCTGGGCGTGAAGGTCGGCAACCCTGACAAGCCGGTGGTGTCGATCACCGGTGACGGTGGCTTCCTGTTCGGCGGCTCGGACCTCGCGACGGCGGTGCAGTTCGGCATCAACCTCGTCACCGTGGTGGTGAACAACGCCTCCTACGGCAACGTGCTGCGCGACCAGAAGCGGTTCTACGAGGGCCGCCATTCCGGCTCGATGCTGACCAATCCCGACTTCGTGGCCTATGCTCGCGCGTTCGGCGCGGCGGCGTGGCGCGTCGAGAATGCCGACGGTTTGCGCGATGCTCTGCGCGAGGCCATCGCCGGCAATGGTCCGGCGGTGATCGAGGTGGTCTCCGACATCACCAAGGATTATCCGCCGTTCGAATTCCATCAGCCCAAGCGGGGCTAGACAGGAACCCAATGACGAACCAGCAATTCATCATCGAACCGCACTTCCGGCTGCAGGAGTGGGTCGCCGAGGAGAAGGGCTACTTCGCCGACGAAGGGCTCGACTACATCTTCCAGGAGAAGATCCGCGCGACCGACGGCAAGCAGCATGACCAGCAGGGCAAGAAGTCGGGCGCCTACCAGAGCTTCGAGGCCGGCCGTACCGCTGACGTGAGCTGCGCCTGCCACTGGACCGTCAACGTCGCGGCGTCGAACGGCCACGGCAAGCTGTGGGGCGACATCTACTCGGTCGCGCCGGCCGGCATCTTCGTCCCGGAGAGTTCGCCGATCCGCAAGCCCGAGGACCTCGCCGGTGTGCCGGTCTCCGTCGGCTACCAGTCGGGCAGCCACTACGCCACGATCCAGGGCCTCGAGCAGTACATGCCGCGCGAGAAGATCAATCTCTCGTTCGGCGAGGGCATGCTGTTCAAGCGGCTCGACAACCTGCTCGAGGGCAAGAGCCAGGCCTCCACCCTGTTCAGTGGCCCGTACTACCTCGCCGAGCAGATGGGCTACCGCAAGGTCATCGACACGACCTTCATGATCGCCTCGATGGTCACCGGCACGCCCGACGCCGAGGACCTCAGGAAGTTCTACAATGCGCTCAAGCGTGCCCAGCGCGACATCGACCTGCGCCCCGAGAAGTACACGCACTATTACCGGAACGAGTTCCCCGACCGCTATCACCCGCTGATGGACACCCGCCGCTGGGGTCCGGGCGAGCGCATCGTGTTCGAGCCCTACACCGAAGAGGTGTTCGCCCAGTCCCGCGAATGGATCGCCGCGCGCGAGATCTTCGACACCGGCAAGGCGCCCCTCGCGACCGACAGCTACGACGCGGCGGTGCTCAGGGTGACTTGAGCCGTCAGAACGAGGCGCGGATGTAGTGACCGCGCTCGCCCCAGAACACATACCAGCGCCCCGCGGCTCGGACGATGTCGAGCTGCTGTTCGAGCGTCGTGTCGGGTGACTTGGTTTTGTTCAGGCCGGCCGTGTCGAGCAGCCACCGCACACCTTTGATGGCGACCGGCTCCGTCCCGCCTTCCGCACGATTCGCGGCGGCCAGCAGGGCCTCGCCATAGGCGACAGCTTCCGCGGGCCACATGTCGCTCGACGCGGTCTTCAGCAGGCCGCTCTCCAGGACATCCGGGCAGTCGTTGAGGAATTCGCCGCAGAAGCTGGTCTCGTCGACGGCATCGGAGACCCGGCTGCTGGAGTAGCGGGAAATGCCGTCGCATTTGACCAGCCACAAGGCACGATAGCCGTGAAACGCTTTCAGCACCTCGGCCGCTTGCTCCGGCGTCGTTGCCTTCTTGACCTCGATGATCCAGGCGTTGGCTGCTTCGTCGAAGCCGACTCGGGGTGCTTCGATGCGCTCGTATGGCGGAATCGAGATCTCTGGGAAGCGTGCAACCTCGGCTTCGGTCAGCTCTTCGGCGAAGTCGTGTTCGAGGATTCGGCGCCATTCGTCCTCATGGCCGGGCTTGGCGCATGCGCCGACGACGAGATCGAGCCCCATCAGGCCGCCTTCGCCAGTCGCGTCATCCGGCCGATGATCTCCTCGGCCTCTTTCATGATGCGGTCGATCAGCTCCTTCACGGTCGGAACGTCGTGGATTAGGCCGGCGACCATGCCGCACGACCAGGCGCCGGCGTCCATCTCGCCGCCCTTCATGATGCGCGGATAGACTCCCCCGACCTCGGCGATGATGTCCTTGAACTGGATCGCCGATCCGAGTTCCTTCTCCTTCGCGATCAGCCGCTCGACCGCTTCGTTCTTCAGCACCCGCTCGGTGTTGCGCAACGGCCGCATGATCAGCCTTGTGTCGAGCTCGGAGGCGGCAACCAGCGCCTGCTTCACGTTGTCGTGGATCGGCGCTTCCTTCGTGGCCATGAAGCGGGTGCCCATGTTCATGCCCTCGGCGCCGAGCGAGAGGGCGGCGACCAGCGAGCGGCCGTCGGCCATGCCGCCCGAGGCGACGAACGGGATTTTCAGCTCCTCCGCCGCGCGCGGCAGCAGGATGAAGTTCGGCACGTCGTCCTCGCCGGGATGGCCACCGCATTCGAAGCCGTCGACGCTGACGGCATCGCAGCCGATCGATTCGGCCTTCAGCGAATGGCGCACCGAGGTGCACTTGTGGATCACCTTGATGCCGGCTTCCTTGAGCATCGGCATCCACTTCTGCGGATTGTTGCCCGCGGTCTCGACGACCTTCACGCCGCCGTCGACGATCGCCTTGATGTAGCCCGGATAGTCGGGCGGCGTCAGCGCCGGCAGGAAGGTGAGGTTCACGCCGAACGGCTTGCTCGTCATTTGCCGGCAGCGCGCGATTTCCTTGGCGAGATTCTCTGGCGTGCCCTGCGTCAGCCCGGTGATGATGCCGAGGCCACCGGCCTGCGAAACCGCGGCAGCCATCTCGGCAAAACCGACGAAGTGCATGCCGCCCTGGATGATCGGATGCTCGATGCCGAACAGCTCGGTGATGCGCGTCTTCATGCTTGGCCCCCGGATGCTATAAGGGGCAAATGTCCCACGGTCCCCTTCAAGGCGTCAAAGTCATCTCCTGCTCGACCGCACAGGCGGGCACGGTCCCCTACATGCTCATGGCCGATCTCGGTGCCGACGTGATCAAGATCGAGGCGCCGAAAGGCGGCGATCCCTCGCGCCGCATGACGGTGCTGCCCGGCAAGGGCAGCACCTTCTTCGAGACCAACAATCGCGGCGTGAAGAGCGTGACCCTCAACCTCAAGGACCCCGAGGGCCGCGCCATCCTGCACAAGCTGGTCGCCGAGGCCGACATCTTCGGCCAGAACTTCCGCCCTGGTGCGGCCGAGAAGAACGGCTTCGGCTGGGAGGAACTGCGCAAGATCAACCCGAAGCTCGTCTACGTCTCGATCTCGGGCTACGGCACCAAGGGCCCGAACGGCCATCTGCCCGGCACCGATTCGATGGCGCAGGCGCTGGGCGGCATCGCCGAGGCCTACTCGATGCCCGGCCAGAAGATGCGCACCGGCATCGCCTCGGTCGCCGACGAGTCGACCGCCATGCTGGCGTTTGGCGGCGCGCTGGCGGCGCTCCATCACGCGCGCACCACCGGCGTCGGCCAGAAGATCGAGCTGTCGCTGCTGGGCTCGCTGGTGCGGCTGATGGGCTGGACCTTCACCACCACCATGTGGCGCGACAAGAACCCGGTGACCGGCCAGGCCCGCATTACCGGTACGCCCGAGCGGCCGGGCATCAGCGCCTCGTTCAACGACAAGGACGGCAAGCCGCTCGTCTTCCAGCTGGTCGGGCCCGACAACTGGAAGGACGCGATGACCGCCTGCGGCTTCTGGGACCGCGTCTGCGCGGCGGGCTTCGAGACGATCGGCAGCATCATCGACAGCGACCAGAAGCGCGCCGAGCTGCTCGGCCTGCTCGACGATCTGTTCGCGACCGGCACGCGTGCGGACTGGGTGGAGAAGCTGCGCGGGGCCGACATCGTCTCGGCGCCGATCAACACCATGCTCGAGGCCTCCAACGATCCAGATGTGATCGCCAACGGCCATATCACGCATGTCGAGCATCCCAAACACGGCAAGCTCAAGGTGCACGGCACGCCGTGGCGGTTCTCCGAGACGCCGGCCAAGCCCGGCATCGCGCCCGAGCTCGGCGAGCACAACGAGTCCGTCCTGTCCGGCCTTGGCTACGACAAGGCCACGGTCGCCGAGCTGAAGAAGCGCGGCGTCATTTGAGCTTCAACCCGATCACTCGCACCAGGCCGTCGGGCATCTGCTTGTAGCCTTCGACCTTGTCGGTGTGGGCGATCAGCACCTGGGGGTGCCAGAGATAGAGGAAGCCGCCGTCGATGCCGGGCAGCACCTTGGCGGCGATCTTCTCGTACACCGCCTTGCGGCCGGCCTGGTCGCTGATGCGGCGCGCCTCC
>DASXQC010000972.1:0-13668 GCA_036493235.1 Reyranella sp. | reverse complement strand
GGCGCAGAAGCCTTCCTCGCAGGACGACAACGGGTTCAGGCCGGCGGCGCGCGCCGCCTCGAGGATGGTCTGGCCCTTCTGGTAGGGCACCTTGTGGACCTTGTTCTCCATGTGGATCGTGATCTCGCTCGGGATCACGTCACCCTCGGCCTGCTCGACCGGCACGGCGTCGTTATCTGACGCCTCGAAGCGCTCGAGCAGAACCCTCTCGCGCGGCATGCCGGCATCGACCAGCGTGCGCTCGACCAGCGTCATGAACGGGCCGGGGCCGCACAGATAGGCCTCGGCAGTCTCGAAGCCCTTGACCGCCGCCACGATCTCCTGCGGCTGCGTCAGGCCCTGTTCGGCGTCGAGGTGGTGGATGACCTCGAGCCGGCCGGTGTTGTCGGCCAGCAGGCCGAGCAGCTCCCGGTCGAAGATGATCGAGGGCTTGTCGCGGTTGGCATAGAACAGCCGGATCTTGCGCGAGCCCGTGCGCAGCGCCGACTTGATCAGCGACATCATCGGCGTGATGCCGCTGCCGCCGCCGAACAGCAGCAAGGGGGCGTTGCCCTCCTTGAGCACGAACCGGCCGGCCGGCGGCAGGACGTGCAACGTGCCGCCCTCGGCCAGCGAGTCGTTGAACCAGTTCGAGCCCTTGCCACCCTCGACGCGCTTGACCGTCACCTTGAGGTGCCGGCCGTCGGTCTCGGGGGCGCTCGACAGCGAATAACATCGATTGAAGGCGCCCGCGTCGTGCGGCACTCGGAAGGTCAGGAACTGCCCGGCGCGGTAGCGGAAGCTGGCGGCGAGGTCGTCGGGGACCTCCAGCACGAACGACCGGGCATCGGGCGTTTCCTGGACGATCTTGGCGATGCGCAACTGATGGTAGGCCATAGGTAAATCCACATTCACACGACGTGCGGCTTCCCCCAGGGACTCTGCTACCGGTTTGTGTTACGGTCCCCAGGAAAATGAACGGAGCGTCACTTTCTGCACTCCGTTCGGGAATAGGCATGGTTCAGCGCCCGGAGGCAAGGCCCCATGACGACGCAAAAGATTTATCAGCTTCCCGTCGACGTCACGAACTGGAAGTTCGACGGCGCGACGGAGATCGCCTTCAACTGGGAATATGAGGACGGCTCGGCCGACCTGCTCAATCTCTATGAGAAGGGCAAGCAGCAGCAGTGGGACACCTCGACCCGCATCGACTGGACCCAGGAGTTGTTCGAAGACAACCCGATGGGCATGGCCGACGACTCGATCCCGATCTACGGCACGCCCTTCTGGGAGAAGATGACCGAGAAGGAGAAGAACTGGCTGCGCTTCAACCTGCAGTGCCATTCGATCTGCCAGTTCATGCACGGCGAGCAGGGCGCGCTGATTGCGACGGCCAAGATCGTCGGCACCGTGCCGGACATGAACGCCAAGTTCTACGCCGCGACCCAGGTGATGGACGAGGCGCGCCACGTCGAGAGCTACAAGCGGCTGATCCACGAGAAATTCAAGTCGGCCTATCCGATCACCGAGTCGCTCAAGAACCTGCTCGAGCAGACGCTGAGCGACCGGCGCTGGGACATGACCTATCTCGGCATGCAGGTGCTGATCGAGGGCCTGGCGCTCGCCGCCTTCCAGCGCATCCGTGACTCGGCGAAGAACAACCTCGCCGCCTCGGTCAACGCTTACGTCATGCAGGACGAGGCGCGGCACGTCACCTTCGGCCGCATGGCGCTGCGCGAATACTATCCGCATCTCAGCGACGCCGAGCGCGCCGAGCGCGAGGAGTTCACGGTCGAGGCGCTCTACTTCATGCGCGACCGCTTCAACCAGGCCGAGGTCTGGCAGCGCTCCGGCCTGCCGGTCGATCAGCTGATGGAGCACGCCTACAATTCCGGAGCCATGCAGGCATTCCGCTCGCGGCTGTTCACCCGCATCGTCCCGATCCTCAAGGAGATCGGCCTGTTCGGGCCGAAGGTGCAGAAGGCGCTGGGCGACATGGGCGTGATGGAATACGCCAAGATCGACGTCGAGCAGCTGATCGGCAACGACCTGAAGGTCGCCGAGGACTTCGACGCCAAGAAGTTCGTCAACGCCCAGATCGCGGCGGAATAACTCCTTCCGTCGGGCGACGGCTACGTCGGCTTGTCGCCCTTGATCGTCACCCGGTGGCCGTGTCGGACCGCCGGGTGATAGTCGAACGTCGCGCGGTGCAGGGCGCAGCGATTGTCCCAGAACGCCACCGAGTGGCGCTGCCAGCGGAAACGGCACTGGAACTCCGGCGTCTCGGCGTGCCGTAGCAGCAGCTTGAGCAGCGCATCGCTCTCGGCCTTCCGCAGTTCCATGATCCGGGTCGTGAAGCCGCGGTTCACGAACAGCGCCTTGCGGCCGGTCACCGGATGGATGCGCACGACCGGATGGATGGCCTCGGGGAATTTCTTGTCGCTGCGCCCGTAGGCATCGTCGGCATAGACGTGCGCCGACGTGTGCTTCGCCGTCAGGCTCTCGCACAGCCGCTTGATCGGCTCCGACAGTGCCTCGTAGGCCAGGTACATGTTGGCGAACTGTGTGTCGCCGCCCGACGCCGGGCTGTCGTGCAGGTACAGGATCGAGCCCATCGGCGGCTCGGGCTCGCACGACATGTCGGAATGCCAGACCTCGCCGGTCGCGACCTTGGTCGTCTCGTCAGAATGCACGACGCGGATCTCGGGATGACCCTCGAGCTCGGCCTTGGCTGCGGGATGGACGAGTAGATCGCCGAACAACCGGCCCAGCGCCTTGTGCTGCTCGACGCTCATCGCCTGGTCGCGAAAGAAGATCACCTGGTGCGCCATCAGCGCATCGTGCAGCGCGCTCGCCTGGGCGTTGCTCAGCGGCCCGCTGAGATCGATGCCGAAGACCTCGGCGCCGATCGCCGGCGTCACTTTGGTGATGCTGAGCGTCATGAGCAGGAGTCCACCTTGGACGGCGCGCCGACAACCGTCGCCACCTTGGTGATGTCGATGCAGCGCGTCCCGATCCAGGCGCGGTTCTGCACAAACAGGGCGAAACGCGCGAAGGTTGCCGCCTGCTCCGCCGGCGTCCGCTGCGCCTTTGCCAGCAGCCAGGTGAGCGCATAGAGATTGCCGGTCGCAAAATCTGCCGAGGAGACGTCGAGGTCCTTGCTCCACAGAGCGGCGTTCTTCTGAGCGGCACCCGTCGGATCGGCGAGTCCGGCCAGCCAGGCATGCGCATGCCGGGCGAGCGTGTAGGAACTGCCTTCGGTGGCTAGCAACTGCTTCACCTGCTGCGCCATCGCGACATAAGGCTGGCCTTCGATGGTGTTGTTGGCGCAGCCCGGCTCGCGGCACAGTGCCGTGAAGGTCAGGTACTCGGCGAGGATGATCTCGATGTTGCCGTTGTTGTGCTGCCGCCACGCGCGGGCCAGCGACCAGCCGCGCCGCAACTCGTTGCCCCAGGGCTTGGCCGCCTGCGGCGTGCCCTGCTCGAGATTTTCGATCACCACCTTCGCGCCGGCTTCCCACTCCGGCGGGATCTGCGCATAGGCAGGTGCCGCGACCAGCAGCATCAGCACGGCGAGCAGCCAGCGCATCAGTACTTCCGGGCGCGCACGCGGTCGGTGTTCTCGTACTGCACGAGATCGTCGGCGCGCAGCTCGATCTCGTCGCGCGGCAGCAATCGCTTCTCCTGCGCGCGCGTGAGAAGACGGAAATGTTTCACGTCGCACAGCGCGGCACCTGCTTCCCAGCAATCCTCGTCGCAGGTGACCCACATGTCGGTCGGGAAGCGGCGCAGATCGACTGGCAGCGAGTAGGTGCGCAGGGTCTTGTTCTGGTCGCGGGTGTATTCATGGAAATAGGACATTACCAGCTCCCGTGGCGAGCGGTAGACCGGATCGCGCCATCGTAGCCACACATGGTTGCTCTTGGAAATAGCGCCCCAGCCATTGCCGCGCTTGAACACCGTGATGACATGGTCAGAATCGTTCTTCGCCACCAGGTCGATCACCAGCGGCGGCAGGCCTTGCAGCCACAGCGCGCAAGCGGCGGTAAAGGCGGCCTCGATGCAGTGCGCCTTGCGATGCTTCAGCACGCCGCGCACCGAGCGCAGGGTGTCGCCACCTTCCTCGAAGTTGGCGTGGAGCTCGAACACGAACTGCTGGATGTCCTCGGGCGTACGCAAGGCGCCGAGGAAAGCGCCTTCGTCTTCAGTCAGTCCAATTTGTGCAGGAGTCGGACGTTTGAGTCGCAATCCATCTCTCTCGGGTTGGTGGAGCTGAGGGGGATCGAACCCCTGACCTCCTCATTGCGAACGAGGCGCTCTCCCAGCTGAGCTACAGCCCCCCACTTCCCGAGGAAGGGGCCGGATAGAGCCTACCGCGCCGCCTGTCAAGCAAACGACTGTATGCTAAACACATTCGGTCTCGCTGCAATCGGCCGGACGGAATGTGCCTGTGGAACCGGCGTTCCCTCCAAGCCGACATCGCTCTAGCTTCTTTCCGCCTTTTTAGGAGTGCAAACCAGTGTCCGACGTGAAGAAGGTGGTGAAAACCGATGCGGCCCCCGGCGCCCTCGGGCCCTATTCGCAGGCCATAGCGGCTGGCGGGGTGGTCTATTGCGCGGGTCAGATCCCGCTCGATCCCGCGACGGGGAATATCGTGGGCGGCGGTGTCGCGGAGCAGACTGCGCAGGTGCTCAAGAATCTGCGGGCCGTCCTCAAGGCGGCCGGCAGCGATCTCGATCGCGCGGTGAAGACCACCGTGTTCCTGAAGGACATGAACGATTTCGGCGCCATGAACGACGTCTATGGCCGTCCCGAGTATTTCGGCGCCGCGCCGCCGGCCCGCTCGACCGTCGAGGTCGCGCGCCTGCCGCGCGACGTGCGGGTCGAGATCGAAGTCGTGGCGCTCGTCTCCTAGAGCGATTTCCGTTCAGATGGAACCGCGCCCGCACAATTGTCCCTTGTCCTATCGCTCGACGGGCGCGGTTTCATCTGAACGGAAATGCGCACACGGGCGATATTTGTTGCAGCAGGCATATTCCGTCCGGCCGGAATCGGCCGGACGGAATATGTTCTGACGTGGCGATCGGGGCCCTCATGATGACCGTGATCGCCTGGCTGGTCGGGCTCAGCGTGTTCGCCCTGATGGCGCTCCTGGTCGTGCATGTGCTGTTCGCCCTGCTGCTGATCGTGCCGAGCTGGCGCATCTTCGAGCGGGCGGGCTACTCGGGCCTCTACGCGTTGTTTCATCTCGTGCCGGTGATCGGTCCGTTCATCGTCATGGCGATCCTTGCGTTCGGCGACTGGCCGAACGGCGAGGGCAAGCCGGCGACGCGATCATGATGGGCTTCGACCTCGCCGCCATCCTCGGCCTGTTCGGGCTGACCAGCGCCTTCGCGGCGATCGCGCTCGTGCTCGCCGCCTGGATGTGCTGGCGCATCGCCGACAAGGCGGGCCTGCCCGGCTGGAGTGGCGCGGTCGCAATTCTGCTCACGCTGACCGGCATCGGCTCGGTGGTGTCGCTGATCCTGCTCTGGGTGTTCGCCTTCATGCGCTGGCCGCGCGACGGAGTGGCGCGGGTCGGGGCCCTCGGTGGGCCGGTCGCTGCCCCGGCGGGCGCGCCCGCGGGCGCTCCGATCTCGCCCTCGCCGCCGGCCCTCGCGCCGCCGACCCGGGTCCTGGCCGACCGGCGCGGCTGGACGCTGGCCGGAAGCGGGGTGACGCTCGCCTTCGACGACGGCCGGGCGGCCTACACGCTGACCCGCGAGGGCAGCGGGGCGGCGGGCGAGCTGGTGGTGGCCGACCCCTCGGTCGGAAAGCCGCACGCCCGGCTGCTGACCGCGGCGGGCCGGATCGGTCTCGAGGATCTCGGCACCCCGGGCGGGACTTTCATCGATGGCGCAAGGCTTTTGCCGTCCCACGGGCCGCGCGACATCACGGCTGTCAGGGCCATAAAGCTCGGCAACGTGGAGCTTGCCCTATCCAGAACCTAGGGTAGGTTGCGCCCATGAATCCCTTCATTTGGTTGATCGAGACGCTGATCGATCTGGTCACCTGGGTGATCATCGCCAGCGCCATCATGAGCTGGCTGGTGGCGTTCGGCGTGGTGAACATGCGCAACCAGTTCATCCGCACCGTCGTCGAGACGCTGTACCGGCTGACCGAGCCCCTGCTGCGGCCGATCCGGCGCATGCTGCCCAACCTGGGCGGCGTCGACATCTCGCCAGTCATCCTGCTGCTCGGCCTGTTCTTCATCCGCGAAGCGCTTCGCTACTACGTCTGGCCGTATTTCTATTGATCGATCCCGACTTCCTACGGCGCGGCCCGTCGGGCGTGACCGTCGATCTGCGCGTCCAGCCGCGGGCGCGGCGCGCAGCGCTCGACCCGGTGGATGGCGCGCTCAAGGCCGCCGTCACCGCGCCGCCCGAATCAGGCAAGGCCAACGCCGCGGTGATCGCCCTGCTGGCCGAGGAATGGCGCCTGCCCAGATCGTCGTTCGACGTGATCAAGGGCCAGACCGCGCGTGCCAAGACCGTGCGGGTCGTGGGTGAGCCGGCGGCGATTGTCGAGAGAGTGAGGGAATGGCTTCAGCGAAACTGATCGACGGCAAGAGCGTCGCAGCGGCATTGCGCAAGCGCGTGGGCAAGGGTGTCGCCGAGCTGGTCGCGGCCAAGGGCGTGAAGCCCGGCCTCGCCACGGTGCTGGTCGGCGACGATGCCGCCAGCGAGGTCTATGTGAAGAGCAAGGGCCGCGTCGCGACCGAGCTCGGCATGGCGACCTTCGACCATCGCCTGCCCGCCAGCACGACCGAGGCCGAGCTGCTGCAGGTCATCGCCAGCCTCAACGGCGATCCGTCGGTGCATGGCATCCTGGTTCAGCTGCCGTTGCCCAAGCACATCGACACATCGCATATCCTGCTCGCGGTCGATCCCGACAAGGACGTCGACGGCTTCCATCCGATGAATGTCGGCCGGCTGGCGTCACTCGCGGCGGGCGCGCTGCTCGACTTCCCGGTGCCCTGCACGCCGCTCGGCTGCTCGATGCTGCTCGCCGACACGCTGGGCGAGCTGGCCGGCAAGGATGCGGTGATCGTCGGCCGCTCGACCCTGGTCGGCCGGCCGGCCGCGCAACTGCTGCTGCGCGCCGATTGCACGGTGACCAACGCCCATTCGCGCACACGCGACCTGCCGGCGCTCTGCCGCACCGCCGACATCCTGGTGGTCGCGATCGGCAAGCCCGACTTCGTGCGCGGCGACTGGATCAAGCCGGGCGCCGCAGTGATCGATGTCGGCATCAACCGCGTGCCCGCCTGCGCCGGCAAGTCGAAGCTCGTTGGCGACGTCGCCTTCGACGAAGCGCGCGAGGTCGCCGGCCATCTCACGCCGGTGCCGGGCGGCGTCGGCCCGATGACCGTCGCCTGCCTGATGTACAACACGCTGCAGGAAGCCCGCCGCCGCGCCGGCCTGCCGTTCGCGGCGGTCTGATCATTGGACCGCGGGCCTCCGGCTCGCCTCATGATTCATGAGCAGACCGGAGGCCGGCGGTCCGGAAGACCAAGACGCAGCGACATTGATCGTACTGTTCCTGCCTCAAACGATACCGCACTAATTCTTCTGAATCCCCGCGACCAGCGCCCGGGTTGGTCATGCTTTCGATGAACGGCGCCTTGGACATCGACGGCTTCCATGCGGTCAATGTCGGCGGCTCGGCTTGATCGCAGCGGCCGCGCCGCTCGACTTCCCGATGCCCCGCACGCCGCTCGGCTGCTCGATGCTGTTGAGCATCAGCAGCGCGTTGCTCATGCGGACGATGTCTCGGTCATGATCCGACCAGTCGCTACCGCGCCGCGAAATGATTCGTCGTCCTGCTCTACCCTGTCGACATATGCCATGGCGCATTGCCCAAGCGCGGCGTCGAACGTATCCGCCTTGCCAAGATCTCCGGCAATACGGGCGGCACCGCCGGCCTTGGCATGGGCACGAGCAAGTGTTTCGCCGCACAGGCTTGCATAAAGGTAAGCTCGTGGGCATTCGACGACGCAATATCGACTGACGCTTTCATGTCGCGAAGCTGGCGAACGTAGTAGTGCCTTCCTTGCGGCCCTCTCGTCCAGCCGAGGAAGATGTCGGAAGCCGTCTGCAACAGGCGTTGACCAACGACCACGCGTTCGCCCTCGTCGCCCCAGGGGGACGGGCCGGCTGGACCGGCAAGCACAGAATTGCGAGCCTCTTTGATTTGGAGGAGCACTGGTTCGTTCTGTTCGCCCATCATCAGAACGACATAGCAGCGCGTGCCAACGCGGCCGATGCCGACGACCTTGATGGCGGCGTCAACAAAACGCAGCCGGCCGAACAACATCTGATGGCTCCAACGGAGCGTTCTAACGTAGTTTTCGAAGAAGAGTGCTGCTACCGCGGATATGTCCACGCCTGGGGCGTGATACACCAGCGGCGGCTGGTCGAGCAGGCGGACCTGCCCATCTTTCTCTGTCGTGAGTTTGTGGAACACGTATTCGGAGGTGTGGTGCCGCGCCTCGGCGTCGATTTTCTTGAGATGCCGAGAAACCGCGACGTCACCTTTCACGCCGCGCAAAATGCCCTGACAAGTCACAGCAGCATACCAAGTGTCCAGCGTGTTCTCCTCGGCCGCCATTGCAACCTGCGTGCGGTAGGCCAATGCGGCGGCGGTAGCGATGTCCCGAGTACGCATATCGGAGATGCCACGCCATCGCGCGGCGAGAACAAAGCTGGCGACCAGCCAGGTGAATCTGAAGAGGTACCTCGAATGCGCAAAACACAAAGGACCGTGATCCACGCGTGTTCTCAACAAAAATTAACAGTGGTTCTTCTAGCCATACACAATGTCACAGCGCTACAGGCAGTCGTACTCCGCGCTTGTCGAACGCCAGCGCATACCCATCTCCTTGAACCGCGGTGCCAGTCCCTGCTTGTTGCAGTACTCCATAGCCCAAGGTCGTGCTTCATTCTCTGTCTTGGCATTGACGACAGATACCGAACGGCCACCAGGAACCACGCGGATCAAATTGGAGCTTTTGAAGGGGCTTTCGTTAGGCGCGCATGCCCAAAGCGCTCCTGTCATTACCGTCATGCGTAGTGCCTGCTGCCAGGCGCACATTGCTGCCACCGCAAAGCTGGGAAATCGAGATGTTACCTACTCGGTTGCCTCAATGACAAAGATGCTTGGCTTCGACGACCACGGATTCATCAGCGTGTCGATCTTCGCCGAGCCCGACACCTGTTTCGTTGTGACGATGTCGTTGTCCGTAAGCTCGATCTGGCTTTATCGCTGCCAAGGATACTTCGCCTTCGCCTAGGTCTTTATCGCTCGATGGTGGCCGTTGGTGTGATCGACATTTTAGGCTGCCTCGCGCAGATGCTGCAGCGCTTATTTGAGGGTGCGCAATTTTACGCCCGCCCGGGACGCGGGTCCTGCCATCAACGAATCGATTTGGGCCGATCCAGAAGCCTGCCTCTGGGCGCTCCTAAGCTCGTTTGATTGCGCGCAGGATGACGAGCAGGATGACTGCGCCCACGACAGCGGTGATGATAGAAGCGACAAGTCCGGAGCCGATGGTGATGCCGAGGGTGCCAGCGAGCCAGCCACCGATCAGTGCGCCGACGATGCCTACGATGATGTCGACTATGAGGCCGTAGCCGCCGCCCTTGACCAGCAGCCCGGCGAGCCACCCGGCGATCGCACCGACAATCAGCCAAACGATAATACCGTGTGCTTCCATCGGGGCCTCCAGTGAGATTAGATCTCAAACATTGTAGATACGCTCCCGTGCGGTCAAGGTTCTCGAGCTGGAGAGGGATTGATCAATATCATGGCTCTTCGGTTAATCCGGCAGAGGCTCATATGGCCGGACGGATGCCGGACCGCGCGGCGTCAGACCACGTCGAAGCAATTACTCGGACTGGCCGAGGCCGGCTACAAATTCGGCGGCCGACCGCAGGCGCCCGGCCTTCGCGCCGTTTGAGGCAGGTTTCTCTCCGGCATGGGTGCCGCGGGCTGTAGAGCAGGAACAGGGCGTAGTAGACCGCGAGCAGCACGACCGAGATCGCGAGGCTGAGCGGCGCCAGCGCGGGTTGGTGTGGCTCGAAGGAGGTCCGGCAAGAAAGCCGGGGCCGAGCACATTATGAGCAAATCACCGTCAGAGGCAGTGCGCTACCACGTATAGTATTGCTGTTCTTTTCGAGTCACAGCGCTTTGTTAGCTCAGAAGCGCTTGCGTGCACGGTATCGCGCGGACATTTCGATCGGAGTATATTCAGTCGTTGCTGGTTAGGGGAAATGGCAAACAATTTCCTGGTCCTCGGCACGCTCGGAGCATTTGGCTGGCTGTTCATCAGCGGCCCGCCATCGACGAAACCTGTAGCCCCACTGCTGCCCGCGTCAAAGGTTGCAGCCATCGATTCTTCGATGCTTGCCGCCGTTCCTGCGAGCTGGAACTCTACGCCCGAGTTACGCCGCGATCCGGTTCCGCTCGTACGAAACGTTCGGACATCTCCGGTGCCCCCTGCACCGGTTGCGCCGGTTGCATCGGCCGACACTCCGGCAGCTGCGGTGGGACAGCAAGGAGAGGATGATCTCGACAGACACGCGGCCAAGGCTGCGGTCGAGCTCGACGGTTACAAACACGTGAGCATCCTGGGCAAAGCAAGCAATGGTGCATGGCGTGCCAAGGCTTACAGGGGCGCGACTGAGGTTGTGCTCACCGTCGATGGCACAGGCAGAGTCTCAATGGACTGATATCGCGTTGGTCCTGATCTACGCGAAACCCGGATGCCCAATTCGTTCTGTTGTTGGTGCTTCAACTGGCGACCAAGGAGGGAACAATGTCGGCAACTCTGATTAATCTCATTATCCAAGTCGTAGTCGGTGCTCTCGGCGGCAATGGCGCGGGGAGTGCCCTGAAGGACCTAAGTCTTGGCCCGCTGGGCAACTCGATAGCCGGCGCAATCGGCGGTCTGGGAGGCGGTCAACTTCTGACGGCACTGATTCCGGCACTCGGGAGCGCCGCCGGTGCGACTGACATTGGCGCGTTGCTTGGCCAGGCTGTGGGAGGCGGGGTCGCTGGCGCGATACTCACGATCATCGTCGGGTTCATCAAGAACAAGATGGTCGGCAGTGGCACGAGTGGTGCCTAGGTCATCGCTATAGATCTTGAGATCTTGCAGGTGCGGAGGCTCTAGTTCTTCTGCATCCCTGCGACCAGCGCGGTCACGTTGTGACGCATCATCGCCTCGTAGGTCGGGGCGGGGCCGTCGGGCTTCGAGAGGGCGTCGCTGTAGAGGCGCGGGCCGACGCTGGCGCCTGAGTCGCGGGCGATCTCGGCGACCAACGCGGGGTTGGTCATGTTCTCGACGAAGATCGCCTTGATCTTCTGCTCACGTACCTGGCGGATCAGGTTGGCGACGTCGCGAGCCGTCGGCTCCGCGTCGGTCGAATAGCCGGTCGGAGCGCTGAAGCGCACGTCGTAGGCGCGTGCGAAGTAGCGGAACGAAGTGTGGCCGGTGATCGCCTGCCGCCGCGCCTCGGGCACGGCCGCGATCTCGCGGCGGATCCAGGCGTCGAGCGTTGCCAGCCGCTCGTCGTAGGCGGCAGCGTGCTTGGCGTAGAGCGTGGCGTTCGCCGGATCGGCTGCCGCCAGCCCTTCGGCAATGTTGGCGACGTAGCGGCGCGCGCAGGTGACATCCTGCCAGCAGTGCGGATCGCTATCGGTCGGCGCGCCCGCCGAGGCGACGACGCGCTTGCCCTTGAAGCCCGCCGCTTCGGCCAGCCGATCGATCCAGCCCTCGAAGCCCAGGCCGTTGCTCACCAGCACCCTGGCGCCGGCGAGCGCCCGCGCGTCGGTCGGCTTGGGCTGGTAGGTGTGCGCGTCGCTGTCGGGCCCGACCAGGGTCGTGACGTCGACCGCATCGCCGCCGACCTCGCGCACCAGGTCGCCCAGGATCGAGAAGGTGGCGACGACCTTCATCCTGCCCTCTGTCCGATCAGGGGCTGCCCAGGCGGAAGTGGCGCTGAGCAGGGCCACGAGGAGAAGGGTGACGCGCATATGTTACATTATAACGTCTTTGCCAGTGCCGTCATCTGGTCGGTGGCGATGCCCCAACCTTGGTGGAAACCCATCTTCTCGTGGGCCTCGCAGTCCTCCTTGGTCCAGTGCACGACGCGTGCCGTGTACTTTGTCTTGCCGCCGCCCATGTCCTCGAAGGTCAGAATGCCGGTGAAGAACGGCTTGCCCGAGGGTTCCCACGCCGTGGTGTAGGCGTCGGTGAAGACCAGCTTCTCGTTCTTGACCACCTCGAGATAGACGCCGCGATTGGGCATTTCCTGCCCCTCGGGGGCCTTCATGAGGATGTAGCTGGAGCCGCCCGACCGGACATCGGTCTCGGCATGGATCGTCTTGAACGGCGGCGGCGTGAACCACTGCACGATCAGCTGCGGCTCGGTCCAGCAGCGCCACAGCTTCTCGCGCGGCACGTCGATCACGCGGGTCAGCACCAGCTCTTTGTCGGTGGTCATGGCTCACTCCATACTTAACTAATAAGTTAAGTATCTAGGATCGGCATCCGCGGCCGTCAACCGGCGAACTCGAGCCAGTCGGGCGGGTGCCCGGTCGCCTCGAAGAAACGCAGCAGATCGGCCGTCGAGATGGCGGTGGTCATGGTGTTGGTGAGCGGATGGGCGTTGACCGGCCCGCCGGCCTTGAGGCCGGAGTCGAGCACCAGCCGCACCGCATGGTTGGCGTCGTTGATCACCGAGAACGGCGTCACCGAGCCCGGCTCGACACCGAGATAGGTACGCAAGCGCTCCGGGCTGCCGAACGACAGGCGTCCGGCGCCCAGCCGCTCGCCGAGCTGCTTGAGGTCGATGGCGCGATCCTCGATTGCCACGACCAGCCACATCGCCTCCTTCTTGTTGCGCAGGAAGAGGTTCTTGATGTGGTGGCCGGGCAGCACGCCGCGATGCTGCTTGGCCTCCTCGACCGTGTAGACGGGGGCATGCTCGACGGTCTGATGGGCGAGGCCCAGTTCATCGAGGCGGGAGAATAGTTGTTGCGGGGTCAGCATCGGGGCGGTGTATGAAACCGGAATGAAGGGGCCAGAATGAAAGGGATCGTTCTCAGCGGCGGCAGCGGCACGCGGCTTTACCCGATGACCCGGGCGGCCAACAAGCAGCTCCTGCCGGTCTACAACAAGCCGATGGTCTACTACCCGCTCACCACGCTGATGCTGGCGGGATGCCGGGAGATCCTGCTGGTCGTCAATCCGCACGACGAGGAGGCCTATCGCCGCCTGTTCGGCGACGGCCGGCAGTGGGGCCTGGAGGTGAGCTACGCGGTGCAGCCCCGGCCCGGCGGCATCGCCGAGGTGTTCATCGTCGGCCGCGAGTTCGTCGGCAAGGAGCGGGTCGGCCTGATCCTGGGCGACAACCTGTTCTACGGCGATTCGCTGCCGGCGGTGGCCGAACGCGGCGCCCGGGGCAAGGACGCGGTGATCTACGCCTACTGGGTGAGCGATCCTTCGGCCTATGGCGTGGTCGAGTTCGACGAAGGCGAGACGCCGGTCGGCATCGTCGAGAAGCCGAAGGCGCCGCGCTCCAACTGGGCGGTCACGGGCCTCTATTTCTACGACGCCGATGTTTGCGACGTCGCCGCGCAGATACC
>DASXQC010000971.1:0-6866 GCA_036493235.1 Reyranella sp. | reverse complement strand
GTGATCCGAAGGACATCGACTATCTCGCCTTCATGCACCCGGATCTCGACCAGTTCCCTCAGTTTCCCAACCTGAAGGCCATGTTCAGCCGCGCGGCGGGCGTGGAGGACATCGTCGGGCATCCGAAGCTGCCGAAGGTCCTGCTCGGCAAGGTCGAGCCGCCGGGTGGCGATCCGATGATGACGGAATATGTCGTGATGCACGTCCTGCGCCTGCATCGCGACATGCCTGGGTATCAGGCGGCCCAGGCGAAGCGGGAATGGCGCAGGGCGCCGATCGCCCGGCCCGAGCAACGGCGTGTCGGCTTCCTGGGCTTCGGCATGATGGCCAAGGCACCGGCGCTCGTCCTGCAGTCGCTGGGCTTCAAGGTCTCGACGTGGGTCCGTTCACCGAAGCCGGGTGCAGAGGTTCCTGTCTTCCATGGCCCCGACCAGCTCCCGGCCTTTCTCGGCCAGATCGATATCGCTGTCTGCCTGCTGCCGCTGACGCCGGAAACCGAGGGCATCTTCTGTGCGCGCACCTTCGCCATGATGCCGAAGGGCGCCATGCTGGTGAACGTTGGCCGCGGCAAGCATGTCGTGAACGACGATCTGATCGCCGCGCTCGATTCGGGACAGTTGTCCTACGCCGCGTTGGATGCCCTCTATCCCGAGCCTCTGCCGCCGGAGAGCCCGCTCTGGCTTCATCCCAAGGTCACGATCATGCCGCACGTGGCTCGGCGGCCGACGGTGGGTCAGCTGGTGACCGAAGTCGCCGCCAACATCCGCAGCCTCAAGGCCAACGGAAAACTGCTGCAGCAGGTCGACGTCGGTCTGGGCTACTGATCGACCTGCTGGTCCAAGTGAGATCGCCCTCCCCATTCAAAATGGGGAGGAGTTGGCTACACGAGTCGAGCAAGCTCTATCTCCCCTTATTCGCCCAACGCTCCGCTCAGCGCGCCCAGCGCATTGAGGGCGGGCGCGAAGCCTGAATAGGGCGCGGTCTGGATCACGGCCTCGATCACTTCGGTCCGGCTCAGCCCCATGTTGAGCGCCGACTCGCCGAACTTCTTGACCTGGTCGAGCTTCAGCGCGGTGAAAGCGGCCACCGCCACGAGCGCGCGTTGGCGCAGGTCGAGGCCGGGCCGGAACCAGATCTCGCCGTAGCCGTACTGGATGGCGAGCGGATAAAGCGAGCCGGTCACCGCGTTGCCTGGCGCGGCATAACCCTGCGAAGCGCGATCGCCGTGAAGCTGCTCCATCAGCTTGCGGCCGCGCTCGCTCAGCGCTTCGAGCGAGTCCGTGCGCTCCGGTTCCTCCGGCATCGCGACCTGGCGTGCGGCGAACTCGGCCGCGGCCGCGTCGACCGCCTCCTCCGACGCAGCGAAGCCGGCATAGATGCCGATCTGGATCAGCACCTCGACAATGGTGCGCGGCGTCAGGCCGAGCTCGAGTGCCGCGCCGACATGGCGGCGCAACGTCGGCAGGCGCTGCACGGCCGCGAGCGCCGCCAACGCACAGATCATACGGTCTTCCAGTGCAAGCCCCGGCCGGCTCCAGATCGCGCCATAGCTTGCCTCGGTGTTGATCGTCCGCAGGGCCGCCGGCGCGCCGTCATCGTCTCCGAACAGACGTCGTCGCATGGACTCCCCTTGCTGCCTCAGTGATACGCGCGTGGTCACCGATTGCCTCCTTGTCCTCGTGTTCGATCGCGTCATAGGAGCACAGGTCCAAGCACATTTGCATTGCGTCCACACGGGCTTTATGCGAGCGCCATAGCGTTCGCTATGCCGATTTACGAATTCGGTCCGTTTGTCCTCGACCCCGCCGAGCGCCGCCTGACGCGCGAGGGCCGGCGCGTCGCCGTTCCCGCCAAGGCCTGGCAGATCCTGCTGACACTGGTCGAGGCCGGCGGTCGCCTGGTGCGGCACGAGGAGTTCCGGGCGCAGCTCTGGCCCAACGTCGTGGTCGAGGACCGCACCCTCACCGTCCACATGTCAACCTTGCGCAAGGCGTTGGGATCGGGCGACTGCATCGAGACGGTCGCGCGCGCAGGTTACCGCCTTGCAGTGCCGGTGAGCGTTCGGTCCGAAGCACCGCCTGCTCCGCCGCCGGTCGAAGCCCAGGGCCTGGTTGTGCGGCCGTTCTCCACCGGCGGTCTCGCAGAGGACGACAGCTATCTCGGCGTTGGAATCGCCGACGCCGTCGGGACGGCGCTCGGCGCGATGCACGGGCTCAGCGTCTCTCCGGTCGGCGCCGTCGAGGATCCCGGGCGCGACAAGGTCGAGGCCTCGCGCCAGCTCGGCGCCGCGCGCCTGCTCGAAGGCACCGTGGAACGGAAGAACGAACGGCTGCAGGTCACCACCCGCCTGATCGATGTCGAGAGCGGCCGCACGGAGCGCAGCGGACGCTTCGATCACTCCCACGACGACGGTGCCGCGCTGCAGGACGAGATCGCCGCCTGGGTCGCGGACTCGCTGCCGCAATCGCCGGCTGCCGGGCTGCACTCTTACCGCCCGCGCGCGGCCGAGGCGTATTTTCTGCAACTCCAGGCGCGCGCCCATCTGAAGCCCTTTACCCGCCTGCCGCTTCTGAAGGCGCATGCCCTGTTCGAGCAGACGCTGGCGCTCGATCCCGATTATGCGATGGCGCATGCCGGGCTCGGCTCGACCTACCTGCTACTGGCGTCAACGGCGATGCTGCGACCGCTGCCGGCCGACGAGGCGATGCCGCTCGCGCGCAAGGCGGCCGAGCGCGCGATCGCGCTCGACGAAGGACTCGCGGAGGCGTGGGCGGTGCTGGGCCGCGTGAAGATGGAATACGAGTGGGACTGGGACGGTGCCGAAGCCGACCTGGCGCACGCGGTCGCGCTCAATGGCAGCTCGGTCGAGGCGCTCGGCACGCTCGGCCAATACCTCAGCGCGATGGGCCGCCACGACGAGGCGATCGAGGCCATGCTGCAGGCACGCCGGCTCGATCCGCGACACATCGAGACCCTGCAGCATCTCGCCATCATCTACTGGATGGCCGGCCAGTCCGAGCGTGCGCTCGAGACAATGGACGAGAGCCTGAAGGTCGAGGACACGCCACGCGTCCACTACGGCCGCATGATGGTGCTCGACAATCTCGGCCGCCACGACGAGGCGATGACGGAGCGGCTGATCACCTTGCGCAGGCTGGCCGTCGCCCAGGGCCTGGCCGATCACGTCGAGGTCGTTGCCCGCACCGAAAGCTGGCGGTCGGCGATGGAGGTCTGGATCTCCCTGCTCGAGCGCACCAATCGCTGGGAAGGCGCGGCGATGCAGTGGATGGCGGCCGGACAGCCCGATCGCGCGCTCGATGCGCTGGAGCACTGTGTCAAGGCACGCACCACCTACCTGTATTTCGCCGCGCAGACGCCGAGCTTCCATCCGCTGCACAACAACCCGCGCTTTCGCGATATCCTGCAGGCGATGAACCTCGACGGACGAACCACATGACGACCCGCCCCTTCCTCGGCCCTTTGCCGTCCTGGCGCTCCCTGCTGTTCGTGCCGGTGACCTCCGAACGCTTCCTCGCGAAGGCGCATGAGCGCGGCGCCGACGCGATCATCCTCGACCTCGAGGATTCCATCCTGCCCAAGGACAAGGCCGAGGCGCGTGCCGCCATCGCCGCCGCCGTGCCGCGCGTCGCCCAGCGCGGCGCCGATGTGGTGGTTCGAATCAACCGGCCGCTCGAGCTCACGGTTCCCGACATCGCTGCCGCCGTCATGCCGGGCGTCGCGGCGCTGATGCTTCCCAAGGTCATGGGCCCCGAGCATGTCCGGCTGCTGGCCGAATTGGTGACGGCGCGCGAGGAGGCACTGGGGATGGAGGTCGGCCATACCCGCTTCCTGGCGCTGATCGAATCGCCCGCCGCGTTGCCGCATCTCTATGCCATCGCCGCCGAGCCACGCATGGCCGGCATGTCGGTCGGCGGCGAGGACATGGCGACCGAGCTCGGTGCCATTCCCTCGGCCGACAGCATGTATGTCTACGCCATGATGGGTCTCGCGGCCTGCCGCACCGCCGGCATCCTGCCGATGGGCTCGATGGGCCAGCTCGCCAAGATCGACGATCTCGAGTCCTATCGCGCCGGTCTCCAGCGTGGCCGGGCGCTGGGCTTCACCACGGCCTCGTGCATCCATCCCAACCATGTTCCGATCATCAACCAGGAGTACGGCGCCTCGGCCGAGGAGGTCGATCGCTCCCGTCGGCTGATCGCCGCCTTCGAGGCGAGCAACGCCGGTGCGGTCGCCTTCGAGGGCAGCATGATCGATCTGCCGGTGGTCGAGCGCGCGCGACGGCTCGTGGCCCGTGCGGTCCGCTGGAAGGACGTTCGCTAGAAATCGACCGGATAGGGCGGCAGCTCGCCGCTCTCGTAGCGCTGCGGCAGGCCTGGCGTGACGTTTTCCCAGACGTAGAGCATCGACCGCTTGGTCGAATAGCCCTGGTGGCGGATGTCGGCCGGCATGGCGGCGACGTCACCTGCCTTCATGGTGACGCGCGCCCGCGGCGCGCCGGTGTTCTTGTCGGCCACGTCCCACACGATCTCGTCGCTGAGCTGGATGAACCATTCGACGCGGTCGTTGCCGTGAAAGACCGGCAGGATGTACTCCTCGGTCGTCGGGCAAGCGAGCGAGGCCTTGCACACCGCGGTGACCGACGGGTTCCAGGTGACGTCGGACCGGCTGAGATACTTGAACAAGCTGAAGGCGTGCAGCTGCCCTTCGAAGCCCGGCTCGCAATGGACCTCCGGCTCCTCCTGGCTGACGTCGGCGAAGGCCCGGTTGATCGGCATGTCGTCGCGCAGCGGCGAATCGCCGGCAAGGCCGGGCATGCGTTTGGTCGCGATGCGGGTGCGCTCGATCGCAGCGAGGTTGTCACCCGCCTTGGGCCCGAAGGCGGTGCCGGTCTCGACGGGCGCCGCAAACGGATCGAAGCCTTCGTTCACCCAGTCGCGCAGGATCGCCTTGAAGGTCGCCATGATATGGTCGCCGTCGAACCGCTCGAGGTAGTCAACGCCCGCCGTCTTCAGCGTGCCGTTGAAGGTGCCGGCATAGAAGTCGACCTTGCCGTAGTGGTTGCGCGTGCCGATCACCGAGTCGAAGTTGACCCAGCCGTAGAAGAAGTTCCAGGCGACGTCGCGCATGCAGGCGCGCAGGAACGCGTCGGCCGGCATCTGGTGCGAGCGGCGCGCCCCCTTGGCCGGCCAATGCACGGTGACGAAGTACTCGTCGCGCGACAGCTCGAACCTGCCGAGGCGGAAGCTGCGATAGCCGTTGCGGTTGCTCGGCTCGGTGGCGATGACGTGGGTGTCGGGCATCGACCTCTCCCTCAGCGCAGGCAGATCTCGCGCCACTTCTGGACGCTGAGATCACCGAGCACGGTCTGCTGCAGCAGCACGCCGGTTGCGGTCGCGGTGAAGCGGTAGGCATTGCCGGCGCCGAGCAGCACCTGATGGCCGCGCTTCAGCCTGACGGTGCCCATGCGTGCGCCCTCGGGCTCGGCCCCAACCAGCACGGCGCCGTTCTTGGCGCCGTCGGGCGGGCTCTTCATCCTGATGAAGTCGACCGTGATCTCACCGTCCATGCACAGCGCGAACTCGTCGTGACCGCAAGCGAACCACGGCGAGACGCCCTCGGCGCGCATCACCTCCTGCACGTATTCGAGGTTCTTGCCGACTACGACCCGCTCGTAAGGCCGCGACTTGCCTGCTACCTCGAAGATGTTCGAGAAGACGTATTGACGGGCGTCGCCCGACACCAGCTCGATCGTGCCCTTGGTGTAGTCCTTGAGCGATCCGAAGACGGTCTGAGCCTCGACCATCGGCGCCTCCCTCGTTCGTCGGCGGAGGCTACCATAGCCGCTATTCGGCTGCTTGCCGCTCCTCGGCGCCCAGCCCGTAGGTCCTCGACAGCCTGACGTAGCCGTCGACGACGCGCCGGAAGTTCCGATAGTCCTCGTCGGTGAGATTGCGCAACTTGCGGCCCGGATTGCCGGCCCACAACTCGCCATGCCGCACGATCTTGCCCGGCGCGATCAGCGCGCCGGCCGCGACCATCGCCCCGCTCTCGATCACCGCGCCATCGAGCACCGTCGAATGCATGCCGACGAAGGCGCCGTCCTGCACCTCGCAGGCGTGCAGCAGCACCATGTGGCCGACCGTGACGTTCTTGCCGACGATGGTCATCAGGCCGCGCTGGGCGACATGGACGATCGTGCCGTCCTGCAGGTTGGAGTTCTCGCCGATCCGGATGCCGGGCCCATCGCCGCGCAGGGTGCAGCCGAACCAGATGCTGGCATTGGCCGCGATCTCGACGTCGCCCACCAGGGTCGCGTTGGCGGCGATAAACGCCGTCGGGTCGACCTTGGGTGCGAAGCCCCTGTGCGGAACGATCAGGCCGGACATCAGCGAATCCCCAGGGTCTTGTGCGTCTGCAGGCTGAACTGCCATTGCGGATGGGCAAGGCAGTAGGCGACCGCACGTTCGGTGTTTTCGGCCAGCGCCGGGCCGTCCATCGGCTGCAGCGAGAAGCGGCGGAACGGCAGATGCGTGAATGCTTCCGGCGGCACGTCGTCCTGCGGGTAGACCAGCTTCAACTCATCGCCGCGCTGCAGCCTGAGACCGTCGCGGCTCTTGGGGCTGACGCACACCCAGTCGATGCCGGCCGGCGCGTCGAGCGTGCCGTTGGTCTCGAGCGAGATCTCGAAGCCGCGCGCATGAAGCTGCTCGATCAACGGCGCATCGACCTGCAGGAGCGGCTCGCCGCCGGTCAGCACGACGAAGCGATGCGCGGCTGGCCCCTGCCACGTCAGTTCGATCGCATCGACCAGCGCCTGTGTCGTCGCGAAGCTGTCGCCGCCCGAG
>DASXQC010000970.1:0-5366 GCA_036493235.1 Reyranella sp. | reverse complement strand
GCCGACGCCAAGAAGGCCTTCGCCTCGATCGGCGCCGGCGGCGCGCCCGACCACGGCTCGGCCGATGCGATGATGCATTGCACCGCGACGGTCGACTACATCATCGTCCTCAAGGGCGAGATCTGGGCGATCCTCGACAAGGGCGAGAAGCTCCTGAAGCAGGGCGACGTGCTGATCCAGCGCGGCACCAACCATTCCTGGAGCGTGCGCACCAAGGAGCCCTGCGTGATCGCCGCCGTGCTGGTCGGGGCCAAGCCGGTCGGCCGGCTCACGCGGAAGAAGGCCGCGCCGAAGCGCAAGCGCTGATCACCTCACGCCTTCGGCTGGATCGACTCGAAGTAGGCGCGGAACTGCTGGCGCAGGCCCGCTTCGGTCGCGCCCGAATCGTAGGCCGGCGAGATCAGCGGAGCCGCCGTCGTCACGTGCAGTACGACGAAGGCGCGATAACGCTCGGGCAGCAGCGCCGCTGAAAAGCGCGCGAGCAGGGTCGCAAACTCCGGCGTGCCCTTGGCCACCACGCGCGCCGTGCCCTTGAAGCGGTAGCCCTTGCGCACGAACGGATCGACGAAGTTGATCTCCATCGCCGGGTTGCGCCCGAGGTTGGCCATCGTCCCGGGCGAGCGGATGTCGGCGAAGAAGATGTGCTCATCGTCCAGCACCTGCATGGTCGCTTTTGGCGAGAGGTTGGGCGTGCCGTCGGCGTTCACGGTCGCGACGAACCCAAGCTTCTGCTCGGCGATGACGCGCTTCATGTCCGGGGTGAGAATTGCCATGGAGATCGACCTTTCGGGCATACGACTGCGGCCGGCGGCCGCATCTTATGTACGCTATGAAACTTTCTGCACTCCCCGGAGTTTACTCGTCTCAGCCAGTCCGTTTCAGGGGAGTCTAGCGTGACACAGACGGAGAGCGGTTCTTTCCTGCGCGCCAGGTTCTGGCACGACCGGGCGGAAGAGGTCTGGTCGATGGCCAGCCAAATGCCTGATCCGGAAGCGAAATCCACCCTGGTCGAGATCGCCGAACTCTACGATGCCCTGGCCGACGGCATGGCGGCGAAAGAAGCCGTGCTGCACCGCCGCAAGAATCTCCCGGAACACAAGAACCCGGTCTCTTCCGACGCCTCCCTCTAGGATGGCCGTTCACGCCGCATCAGCATGTTCACGCTGACTTTCGACCGCCGGCACCGGATCCTGCTGACCCGTGTCAGCGGGGCCGTCGGCTCCGGTGACGTCGTTGCAATGGGCGATGCGATCCGGCGCTTCACCGCGCGCCACGGACCGGCCCATGACTTGATGGACTTCACCGCCGTGTCGAGCGTGGCGGTGCCGATCGGCAAGCTCCTGCAACAACCGGCGAATGGCGATTCCGGCCGCCGCCGGATCGTCGTCGCCAACGGCAATCTGGTCGAGCTCGCGCGCACCGGCGCGCCCGAGTCCGTAATCGTGTCTTCGATCGACGAGGCGCTGCGCCGGTTCGGGGCGACCGACTCGAGCTTCGAGCCGGTCGACTCGCCCTAGCCTGGCCGCTCAGGCGACCTTCTTGGCGAGGTGCGGGAACATTGCGTTCCGCGCCGCATCGTCCATGTCGGTCTTGAAGGCGTGCTTGTCCTTCAGCGCGAGCGCGCGCTGCGCCGCCGGCCGCGCGCTGATCTCACCGAGATGACGCTGCAGGTTCGGAAACTGCTTGGCCGCCTCCTGGCCCAGCACATTGGGGATCAGCCGCGACCAGCCCCACACCGCCATGTCGACGACGGTATAGGTGTCACCCAGCATCCACTTGCGGCCCTCCAGCCGCTTCTCGAGGATGCCCCAGTGACGCTGCGCCTCGAAGGTGTAGCGGTTGACCGCGTACTCCTTGGGCTCTGGCGCGAAGTTGCGGAAATGAACCGCCTGGCCCGAATAGGGTCCGATGCCGGAGGCCACGAACATCAACCACGACAGGAACTCGCCGCGCTCCTTGTCCGACTTGGCCGGCAGGAACTTGCCGGTCTTCTCGGCGAGATAGAGCAGGATCGCATTGCTGTCGAAGACGGTCGCGTCGCCGTCGACGATCGCCGGCACCTTGGCGTTGGGATTGACCGCCAGGAACTGCGGCGTGTGCTGCTCTCCCTTGCGGGTGTCGACCGGCACCAGCTCGTAAGGTAGAGCCATCTCCTCGAGACAGAGCGCGACCTTGGTCGGGTTCGGGGCAAGATTGTAGAAAAACTTGATCATGGGCTTCACTCCCTTTCGCCCGAGTTTACGGTCTATGCTCTCCGTCAGGAAGAGAACGGAGTCCCGCCATGGGTAGGCGTCTGAACCGCGCAATCGAGCTGCTCGAGGCCGACCAGGCCATCTACTACGACGGTCCGCACACCGGCCATGTCCTGACCTATGACCAGGGTCGCGCGGACGCCCGCACCTGGGCCGACTACATCAATGTCGGCATGGAGCATGGCTGCTTCGACATGACCGGGCTCGAGGAATACATGCGCGGCCTGCTCGACGGCGGCCCGACCCGCACGGGCCATCTCACGCCAACGGTGATCGTCGAGGCGCCGGTCAACGGCACCGACGGGCAGAACGTCGCCTTCAACGCCTGGCAGTTCCGCCAGATCCTGGCGCGCGGCGTGCACGGCATCCTGCTGTGCCAGGCTGAGACGCCTGAGGCGGTCGCTGAGTTCGTGCGCGGCTGCCGCTTCCCGCATCACAAGGCCGGCACCGATGTGCTGGGCGTCGGCACCCGCGGCCGCGGTTCGGAGCCGACCGCGGCGCCGATTTGGGGCCTGAGCCAGGAAGAATACTTCCGGCTCGCCGAGCCGTGGCCGCTCAATCCGCTGGGCGAGCTTCTGCTCGGTGTAAAGATCGAAAGCCCCGCTGGCGTCGCCAACGCCGACGAGATTTTGGCGGTGCCTGGATTGGGCTTTGCCGAGCTGGGACCGGGCGATCTCGGCCTGGCGCTGGGCTACACCACCCTCCAGCGCCGCCCTTACCCGGCCGAGATGGAAGCGGCGCGCGCCAAGGTGTTCGGCGCCTGCAAGCGCAACAAGCTCGCCTTCCTCGAGGGCGCCACGCCGGAGAAGATCGCCGCCAGCCTCGACGAGGGCGTGCGGGTGATCTCCGGGCACAATCCCGAAACCGCCAAGGTCGGCCGCGCGCACCAGAAGCGCACGATGCCCGTCTAGCGAGCTATGACCCATCCGACCCGACGCGACATCGCCCTGCTCCCGCTGGCGCTGGGTGTCGTTGCTACAGGCCGCGCGGAGGCACAGATGTCCGTTCCCGTTGAAAACGCCTCGCTCACCGAGGTGCAGGAAGCCCTGGCCAAGGGCGCGACCACCGCGAGCGCCCTCACCCGCGCCTACCTCGCGCGCATCGAGGCCTACGACAAGGCTGGCCCGGCGCTGAACTCGGTGCGCGAGGTCAATCCCGATGCGCTGGCGATCGCGGGCAAGCTCGACGGCGTGAAGCCGTCGGCCAGGCAGCCGCTCGCCGGCATGCCGATCCTGGTGAAGGACAACATCGCCACCGGCGACAAGCAGCACACCACCGCAGGCTCGGCCGCGCTGGACGGAGCCCACGCCAAGGGCGACGCCCCGGTGATCAAGCGACTGCGCGACGCCGGTGCGGTGATCCTCGGCAAGGCGAACCTCACCGAGTTCGCCAACATCCTCGCGATCGGCATGCCGTCGGGCTACAGCTCGCTCGGCGGCCAGGTGAAGAACCCCTACGTGCCGGCCCTGCTGGGCGAGCACGATATCCCCGTCGTGCTGCCCGGCGGCTCGAGCGCCGGCTCCGCGGTCTCGGTCGCGGCCGGCCTGTGCGCGGCGGCAATCGGCACCGAGACCTCGGGTTCGCTGCTGAGCCCCGCGACCCAGAACGGCCTCGTCACCGTGAAGCCGACCGTCGGCCTGATCAGCCGCTCGGGCATCATCCCGATTTCGCACAGCCAGGACACGGCCGGCCCGCTCACCCGCACCGTGCGCGATTCGGCGATCCTGCTGAACGTGCTAGCCGCGCCCGATCCGCACGATCCGGCAACCCAGCACCAGCAGCGGCCGCACGATTACACGGCAGGACTCGACAAGGACGGCCTGAAGGGCGCGCGCATCGGCGTGCCGAACGATCCGGACGATCCGCTGAACGATCCCTACTTCGGCAAGCTGCCGCAGCGCTCGAAGGACGTGATGGCGCAAGCGATCAAGGTGCTGCAGGACCTCGGCGCCGTCATCGTGCACGCCGCCGTCCCGGCGATCGGCTGGATCGGCGGCCCGGGCACGACGATGGCCGTGCTGAACCGCAATCCGCTCAGCAAGACCAAGGGCGATCCCGGACCGTCGTCGGTGGTGTTCCTCTACGAGCTGAAGCACGATCTCAATCTCTACCTGCGCGACTGGGCGACCGGCGCCAAGGTGAAGACGATGGCCGACATCATCGCCTTCAACCAGGCCAACCCCGACAGGTGCCTGCGCTTCGGCCAGGACCTGTTCCTCGCCTCGCAGGCGACCAGGGGCGATCTCTCCGAGCTCGAGTACAAGTCCGCGCGCGTCATGGACCTGATGGCCGCCAAGGAGCGCGGCCTCGACGCCTACATGAGCCAGCACAAGCTCGACGCCGTGGTGTTCCCCGGCGTCGCCGGCGCCGCGATCGCGGCTAAGCCGGGCTATCCCAGCGTGCAGGTGCCCGCCGGCCTCATCTCGGGTGTCGGCGACAAGGAAACGCCGGACTATCCGCTCGGCCTCACCTTCACCGGCCGCGCCTGGAGCGAGCACAAGCTGCTGCGGCTCGCCTACGCCTACGAGCAGGCCACGAACATGCGCAAGCCGCCGCCCGGCCTGCCGGCGCTCTGACACCTGCCATCGACTGCCACGCACCGTGGCAGCGATCCGTTCCAGACGGGCCGGCATTTTACGCCATTCCTGCCATTCTGCCCGCACCCTCCGGGCCCTTCGCGAAAAAACGTTCCCGGCCCCAACGGCCGGCCATGGGCTTGGCAACAGGGTTTGGAGGCGCAGGGCGGGCATCGTCGGCACACTGCACCAACCAGAGGCTGAATCCCTATTACGGGCAATGGCCGCTCGTTTCGGCCGCGTTTTATGCGAGTCGAATCGCGCGCCAATGCCCATAATGAGACCCGGCGAGCCGCTGTTATCCACAGGCTTTCGACGTCATTAGGAGGACACCATGGAATTCGGCGTCACGATGTTTCCGACCGACTACGCGATCCCGCCGCACGAGCTGGCGATCGAGGCCGAGGCGCGCGGCTTCGAATCGGTCTGGTTCCCCGAGCACAGCCACATCCCGACCAGCCGCAAGTCGCCGTGGCCGGGCGGCGCGGAGCTGCCGAAGTACTACTACGACAGCTACGACCCGTTCGTGGCGATGGGC
>DASXQC010000969.1:0-3455 GCA_036493235.1 Reyranella sp. | reverse complement strand
CTCGGCGGCTCGTTCAACCCTGCGCATGAAGGCCACCGCCATATCAGCCTCGAGGCGCTGAAGCGTCTCGGCCTCGACGAGGTGTGGTGGGTGGTCTCGCCGCAAAATCCGCTGAAGAGCGGCGACGGCATGGAGCCGCTGGCCACGCGCCTCGCCCGCGCCAAGCAGGTCGCGCACCATCCGCGCATCCGCGTCGAGGCGCCCGAGCTGCTGCTCGGCACGCGCTATACGCTCGACACGGTGCGCGAGCTGAAGCGGCTCTACCCGCACGCCCACTTCGTCTGGCTGATGGGCGCCGACATCCTGCCCCAGCTGGTGCACTGGGCGGGCTGGCGTGAACTTTTCGCGGCCATCCCGATTGCCGCTTTCGCCCGGCCGGGCTGGAGCTATGCTGCCCTGCAGTCGGCAGCCCCGCAGGCCTTCGCTCGTTATCGACTCGATGCCGGACAGTCCCGGCGGCTGGCGACCGCCACCACGCCGGCCTGGTGCTTCATCCCGAGCCGACTCGACAGTCATTCCGGCACGGCGATCCGCGCCGTGCGGCCCAAGCGTTCCAGACCGAAAGGAAAAGCCATTTCCGACCAACGCGTGCTTCCCGACCGAAGCAAGCCCACCGCCGATCAGCTGAAGCTGGTGCGCCAATCGCTGGAGGACGACAAGGCCGAAGACATCGTCGTCATCGACCTCTCCGGCAAGTCCTCGTTCGCCGACTACATGGTGATCGCCACCGGCCGCTCGAACCGGCAGGTCGTCGCCATCGCCGATCATCTCGAGGAGCGCCTCAAGCAGGCCGGCTACCGCCACGTCTCGTCCGAAGGCAAGCAGGGCGGCGACTGGGTGCTGGTCGACAGCGGCGACATCGTCGCCCACATCTTCCGCCCTGAACCGCGCGCCTTCTATGCGCTGGAGAAGATGTGGGCGCTGGAGACCGAGGCGGCGCCCAAGCCGGCGAAGACCAGGCGCCGCAAGAGCGCCTGACGCTCGCGCTTTGAAACTCACGGTCGCCTGCATAGGCCGCGCCGGCCGCGGCCCCGAACGCGATCTCTACGAGCATTATGCCGGCCGTATCCGCTGGCCGCTGACGCTGCGCGAACTCGAGGAAAAGAAGAAGTTGCCGCCGGCCGAGCTGGTCCGCCGCGAGGGCAAGCTGTTGCTGGGTGCGGTTCCGGACAGGGCCGTGATGGTCGCCCTCGACCGCCGCGGCAAGGTCGTCGACAGCGAGGCCTTTGCCCAACGCCTCGGCCGCTGGCGTGACGACGGTGTTGCAGACATCGCCTTCCTGATCGGCGGCGCCGACGGCCACGGCGAGCCCCTGCTACAAAAAGCCTCGCTGGTGCTGTCCTTCGGCGCGATGACCTGGCCCCACCTGCTCGCCCGCGCGATGCTGGCCGAGCAAATCTACCGGGCTCAGCAATTACTCGCTGGTCACCCCTATCATCGGGCGTGAGCGTCGATTTTGCCTCTGTTCTGACGAAAAACCCGGACTACATTGGGGGCCATGCGGATCCCCCTCCTGCGACTGGCAGCTGTCGCTGCCGGCTTGGGCCTTGTCGCCCTGGCTACTTCCGCCATGGCCCAAACGACGGCCCAGAGCACCGGCCAGATCACGGGCCAGACTCCGGCCGCCGATACGCCGGCGGCCAAGCCGTTGCGCAGCATTCCCTATGTCTCGATCACCGGCGATGACGGCCGCCAGCGCCACTACGAGACCAATGCCATCCCGCTGCTCTACAACCGCGCCTGCTTCGGCTGGCGGATGTATCTCGGCGGGCCCAACCGCACGGTCAACCTGACCGAGGTGCTGACCACCTCGCAGCCGGCCGAGCAGGTGATCGCCGGCCCCGAGACCGTGGTCAGCCCGGACAAGACCAAGGCCACCACCCAAATGCGCGAGGTGGTGCAGGACGGCGTGCTGCAGCGCTCGTGGTGCATCATTCCGGGCGATCCGCCGGGCACCTATACCTACGACATCTCGATCGACGGCGAGCCGCGCGGCGAGTTCGTTTTCTGCGCCATCGAGGTGCCCGACCAGAATTCCAACATCGATCCGCGCGACCTGAACTGCCCGAACAAGTTCAACGCGGTCGAGCGCCAGTCCTTCTCTCCGATCCCGCGCAAGGCTTCGTAATGGCTCCGCGCCCCGCCGTCCTTTGCATCCTCGATGGCTGGGGCTACCGGCCGAATCCCAAGGACAACGCCATCCTCGATGCGCGGACGCCCAACTACGACAAGCTGATCGCGGCCTGCCCGCAGGGCCTGATCGACGCCTCCGAGACCTTTGTCGGCCTGCCCAAGGGCCAGATGGGCAATTCCGAGGTCGGCCACATGAACCTCGGCGCCGGCCGCGTCGCCGTGCCCGACATGCCGCGCATTGACAAGGCGATCGAGGACGGCTCGCTGCCGCAGAACAAGATCCTCACCGAGTTGGTCGACACCCTGAAGAAAAGCGGCAAGCCCTGCCACCTGCTGGGCCTCGCCTCGCCCGGCGGCGTGCATGCGCACCAGGATCACCTGATCGCGCTCGCCAACGATATCGCCGGCGCGGGCGTCCACGTCTGGATCCACGCCTTTCTCGACGGCCGCGACACGCCGCCGCGGAGCGCCCACGAATATCTCGAGCAGATCGCCGCCGGCCTGAAGAAGGGGCTG
Source organism: Reyranella sp. (assembly GCA_036493235.1). Classification (GTDB taxonomy): domain Bacteria; phylum Pseudomonadota; class Alphaproteobacteria; order Reyranellales; family Reyranellaceae; genus Reyranella. The sequence continues at coordinate 806 of DASXQC010000969.1, read as the reverse complement.
CCGATCAAGTTCGCCACCGTCAGCGGCCGCTACTACGCCATGGACCGCGACAAGCGCTGGGACCGCGTCGAGAAGGCCTACGAGGCCCTGGTCGAGGCCAAGGGCGAGCGGGCCGGCACGCCCAAGGAAGCGGTCGACAAGTCCTATGCCAGTGACAAGGACGATGAGTTCGTCGTGCCGACCGTGCTCGACGGCTACAAGGGCATGCAGGACGGCGACGGCGTGCTGATATTCAACTACCGCTCGGACCGCGCCCGCGAGATCCTGACCGCCCTGCTCGATCCGATGTTCGACGGCTTCAAGCGCAACCGGCTGGTGGAGTTCGCCGATGCCGTCGGCATGGTGGAATATTCGGCGGCACTGAACGAATTCCTCAGGACCCTCTTCCCGCCCGCCGTCATCAAGATGGGCCTGGGCGAGACGATCGCCCGCGCGGGGCTGAAGCAGCTGCGCATCGCCGAGACCGAGAAGTACGCCCACGTCACGTTCTTCTTCAACGGCGGCGAGGAGCGGCAGTTCGAGGGCGAGGACCGCATCCTGGTCCCCTCACCCAAGGTTGCGACCTATGATCTCAAGCCCGAGATGAGTGCGCCGGAGGTGACCGACAAGCTCGTCGAGGCGATCGGCTCGGGCAAGTACGACCTGATCGTGGTGAACTTCGCCAATTCCGACATGGTCGGCCATACCGGCATCCTTGCCGCCGCCGTGAAGGCAATCGAGGCGGTCGACCAGAGCCTCGGCCGGCTGATGGAGGCCGTGAAGAAGGCGGGCGGCGTCATGCTGATCACCGCCGACCACGGCAATGC
>DASXQC010000968.1:0-7149 GCA_036493235.1 Reyranella sp. | reverse complement strand
GCCTTCACGCCGAGGTCGATCAGGGCGGCATGCACCGCCAGCACGCGGGCGAGTGCGAGTTGGCGCGCCTGGACCGGATTGCTGTCGCCGGCGTAGCCGTACAACAGAATCTGGCGCGGGCGACGCGTGTTGGTACCGCGTGCAAAACTTTGGAGCAGAAGGCGATCGCCGTCGGAGAGGGCGGCCGAGCGTGGCTCGAAGGTCACCGTGGCCGCAGGCTCGCCCTTGGGACGCGGAATCGCCGTGTCGACCGGCGCGGCCGTGCGCGGCGCCGGCGGTGCCGAGACAGGTGGCGCAACGGCAGCCGTTTGCCGTGGCGGCGCACTGTCCGCCGTTGGTGACGGTGGTGGGGGGGCGACAGCAGGTTCCGGACGCGGGACGGATTCGGGCGCAGGTGGCGGTGGAACGGGAGCGCTCACCTTCACCGGTTCGGCGGCCACCCGCTCTGGACGTTCGACGGGCGGCGGTAGTGCTGTGTCATCGCGTTTCACCGGCGCCGCTCGCTCCGATGAGGGCCGCGGCAACGCAGCATCCGCCGGCATCGCGAGCTTGACGCCGGTCCGGGGCGGCGGCCGCAGCCCGAGCGGCGGCGCGTCGTAATTCAGCGCCGCCTCCTCGCGATCCCAGCGCGCAATCGCCTGCTTCTCGCGCTCGGTCAGCGCGTTGGTCGGCGGACGCACCGGCGCAGCGCTGCGCGCGGCCGCGACCGGGCGCCTCGGCGTGCGGGTGTCGTCGCCCGGCTTGATGGCGGCGTCGTAACGATGCGCGGTCTCGGTCGCCGGCAGGTCGATGCTGCCTCGCGGGGCTGCGGGCGCGGCGGTCTTCGGCGGTTGCTGCGGCTGGCACGCCGCCAGAACGAGGAAAACCGGAGCGACGAGGACCCGGGGCAGCATGGCTCAGGCCTTCAGCCAGAGCGGTTCGCTGAGCTTCTTGAGGAACGCCGCGTGTGCGGCCAGCTCGGCCGCGCTCGGCACGTGCGGACGCGCCGCGCGAACGATCGCACCCGCCGCCAGCGCCAGTCCCGCGACCGCGCGCGCGGCGATCTCGGGTGCCAAGCCCAGATCGCGCTGCCGGCCGCCGCTCAGCTCGAGATAGACCTCGGCCAGCAATTCGGAATCGAGCAGCGCGCCGTGCTTGGTGCGGCTCGAATTGTCGATGCTGAAGCGCTCGCACAACGCGTCGAGGCTGGCGCGCTGGCCGGGGAACTTCTTGCGCGCCACCGAGACGGTGTCGACGTAGGCGTTGACCAGCTTGGCCTTGCCGACGCGCTCGAGCTCGGCATTGAGGAAGCCGATGTCGAACTGCGCGTTATGGATCACCAGCTGGGCGTCGCCGACGAACGCGAGGAACTCCTCGACCTTCTCGGCAAAGCGCGGCTTGTCGGCCAGGAACTCGTCCGAGAGGCCGTGGATGTCCTGCGCCCCCGCGGGCATCGCCATCTCGGGATTGAAGTAGACGTGGAACGTGCGGCCCGTCGCCACCATGTTCTCGAGCTCGACGCAGCCCAGCTCGACCACGCGATGGCCGGCCAGCGGATCGAGGCCGGTGGTCTCAGTGTCGAGGACGATCTCGCGCATTAACAACTCCTCCCCCATCAGCGGGGGAGGTGGTGCGGTAGCCCGCGTCGGAGGGGTCATGAGCCACAGCACGACTGCGGCTGATGACCCCTCCGTCGGCGCAAGGCGCCGACACCTCCCCATCTGAATGGGGAGGATGTTTTACCTTACTTCCGCTTCGCCCGCGCGAGCTGGGCTGTGAATCGATCGCGCCAGGGGTTCGACGGCCAGGAACGGCCCTGCTTCCTCGTCAGCTCCCGCACCGCCTTCGTAAGGGCGGCGCGGGTCGGCGCCAGGCCGAGGCCGGTCGGGATTACGACCGTCGCCTTGCGGCGCTTCTGCGAATCGGGGACTTGCTGCTTCAGGATGCCGGCAAATTTCTCGGCCGTCATGCCGGGCCGCGCCATCACGCGCTGGCGCTGCAGCAACGCCGGCGCGCTCACCACCAGCACGCCGTCGACGCGGCGCTCGCCAAGACCCTCGAACAGCAGCGGGATGTCGAGCACCACCAGCGGCGCGCGCTTGAGCGCCGCGCGCCGGATAAAGCGGCGCTGCTCGCGGGCGACCAGCGGATGCACGATCGCTTCGAGCCGGCGCAGCGCCTCCTTGTTGCCGAACACCCGTGCCCCCAGCGCTTGGCGGTCGAGCACGCCGTTCTTCACGACGCCCGGGAACGCCGCCTCGATCGGCGGCAGGGCGATACCACCCGGCGCCTGGAGGCGATGGACGGCGGCGTCCGCGTCGTAAACGGGCACGCCCATCTGCCTCAGCATCTTGGCGGCGGTCGATTTGCCCATGCCGATCGAGCCGGTGAGTCCCAGAATCATCATGAAACGATAGCCATCAGGTTGCTGGCGCTGCCTCCGGAAGCCGCGCGGCCTTGCGCACGCAGGCCCGGTGGAGGGCGCCATAGGCCAGCGCGCCGCCCAGCCCCAGCAGGATGCCGAACACGATGCCGACGACGGATTGCCCCAGCCGGCCGAGCCACGAGCGGCTTTCCTCGACGGTCACCGACTCGCCGTCGCGCGGGCTGTCGTCGTCATTGACGTTCGACATCTGCCTGCCCCGAACTCCCCCTTCTCTTCCCTTTCCCGTCACACGGGGGAGTGGCGCGGTAATCCGCGACGGAGGGGGAAGGCACCCGCACTGCTGCTCTCCCCCTCCTGTGTCCTCCCCCGTCTAACAGGGGAGGAATGATGGTCACGGCACCAGGATGGTCTGGCCGGTCGTCTTGCGGCTTTCGAGATCGATGTGCGCCTGCGCGGCGTCGGCCAGCGGATAGCGCTGGTCGATGGCGATCTTCACCTTGCCGCTCTTGACCATCTTGAACAGCGAATTGGCCGACTTCTCGAGATCGGCTCGGGTCGCGGTGTAGGCGCCGAGGCTGGGCCGCGTGAGGTAGAGCGAGCCCTTGGCATTCAGGATCGCGATCGACTGCGGCGCCACCGGGCCGGAGGCGTTGCCGAACGAGGCCATGATTCCGCGCGGCTGCAGGCAGTCGAGCGAGGCTTCCCAAGTATCCTTGCCGACACCGTCGACCACCGCCGGCACCTTCTTGCCCTTGGTGATCTTCATCACCTCTTCGACGATGTTCTGCTTGGTGTAGTCGATCACCCACTTGTAGCCGTGCTTCTTGGCGAGTGCCGCCTTCGCCGGCGACGACACGGTGCCGATCACCTTGTAGCCGCGCGCCTTGGCCCACTGGCCGAACAGCAGACCGACGCCGCCGGCCGCCGCATGGAACAGGATGATGTCGCCCTTCTTGACCCACGGCTTGATGGTGCGGTCGACCAGGTACTCGGTCGTCATGCCCTTCAGCATCATCGCCGCGGCCTCGTCGTCCTTCACACCCTTCGGCACCTTCACCAGCTGGCCGATGCCGATCAGGCGCTCCTGGCAGTAGGCGCCGAGCTCACCGCAATAGGCGACACGATCGCCTTTCTTGAAGCCCTTCACCTTGGGGCCGACCTCGAGGATCACGCCGGCGCCCTCGCGGCCGACAGCGTTCGGCATCGGCGTCTTGTAAAGGCCCGACCGCGTATAGACATCGATGAAGTTGAGGCCGATCGCGGTGTGGCGAATCTTGACCTGACCGGGGCCGGGCTTGCCGACCTCGACGTCCTCGAGCGTCATCTTCTCGGGACCGCCATTCTCATGGATCAGGATGGACTTCGACATTGGGCTCTCCCCGCGTGAGTTTCTTCGTGGGCGAGTATAGTGAGCGAGGATGAGAAGGTCGATGAATCGGCGTCATTTCCTAGCGGCTGCAACGGCCGGGCTCGCCGCACCGGCACTCGTGTGCGCGCCGACGGCGCAACAGGGGGCGCTGAAAAGCGCCAAGGCGAGCTTCCGGCTCACGACCCTGAGCCACGACCTGGAGCAGCCCTGGAGCATGGCTTTCCTGCCGGACGGCCGCATGCTGATCACCGAGCGGCCGGGGCGGCTCCGGGTGTTCGCCAACGGCCGGCTGGAGCGCAGCCCGCTGGCGGGCGTGCCGGAGGTCCATGCCGGCGGGCAGGCCGGGCTGCTGGACGTCTGCCTGCACCCCCGCTTCGCCGAGAACCGCGTGCTTTACCTTTCCTATATGTCGCCGGGTGCAGGCGGGCCGACCGCCACCGTGGCGCGGGCCGAGCTGAGCGACGGCGGGCTGCGCGGCACCACCGTGATCTTCGAGGCCCTGCCGCGACGGCAGGGCAATGCCAACCTCGGCTCGCGCATCGTCTTCGACCGCGCCGGGCTGATGTATGTGAGCTGCGGCGATCGCTTCCAGATGCAACTGGCGCAGGACCTGCGCGACTGCGCCGGCAAGATCGTCCGCCTGCGGGACGACGGCTCGATCCCATCGGACAATCCGTTCGTCGGCCGACCGAACGTGCGGCCCGAGATTTTCAGCTGGGGCCATCGCAATCCGCAGGGCTTGGCGATGCATCCCGCCACCGGCAGGATCTGGGAGGTCGAGCACGGACCCAAGGGCGGCGACGAGCTCAACGTCCTGAAGGCCGGCGCCAACTACGGCTGGCCGCGCGTGACCCACGGCACGAACTACGACGGCAGCAGCATCACCAACACGCGCCATCTCGACGGCATGGAGGACGCGCTGCGCACCTGGGTACCGTCGATCTCGCCCTGCGGCCTCACTTTTTACACTGGCGATAAGTTCCCAAATTGGAAAGGCTCGCTGTTCACGGGCGCGTTGTCGGCCTACGCGCTGTTCCGGATCGAGGTCGATGGCGAACGCTATGTGAGCGAGGAACGGTTGATCGAAGGACGGCTTCCCTATATCCGCGACGTGCGCCAAGGGCCCGACGGGCTGCTCTATCTCGTCACCCACAGCGACGACGGCGGTCTGTTCCGCCTCGAACCCGCGTAAGAGTCTCTCGTCGGTACCATGTCTGCATCCCTGATCCTCGCCTCCGCCAGCCCCTCTCGCCGCAAGTTACTCGCCAGTGCCGGATTGTCCTTCGATATCGAGCCCGCCGGAATCGACGAGGAGGAGCTCACCCGCAGCCTCGGCAGCAAGGCGTCGCCGCAGGAACTCGCCTCGACATTGGCCGAGATGAAGGCCGTGCGCGTCTCGTCGACACATCCCGAAGTCTTCGTGATCGGCGCCGATTCGACACTCGCCTGCAACGGCCGGCTGTTCGACAAGCCGCCGACCATGGACGCCGCGCGCAAGCAGCTGATGGCGCTGCGCGGCCAGACGCACGAGCTCTTCTCCTCGGTCGTAGTGGCACGCGGCGGCGCGCGCATCTGGCACTGGGCCGAGCGGGGGCGCCTTACCATGCGCTCGTTCAACGAAGCTTTCATCGACGCCTATCTCTCGCGCGCCGGGAAAGATGTGCTGACGTCGGTCGGCGCCTACCAGCTCGAGGGGCTAGGCGCGCATCTCTTCACGCGCGTCGACGGCGACTACTTCACCATCCTCGGCCTGCCGCTGCTGCCCTTGCTCACCTTCCTGGCAGGCCACGGCATCGGCCTCGAGAAAGCGGCATGAGTTCGTTCGAGGCCCTGCTGGCCGAGGCGCACGGCCGGCCGTTCGCGGCGATCGTCGGCTGGCCGGTCGAGCATTCGCGCTCTCCGGCGCTGCACGGCTACTGGCTGAAGAAGCACAACATCGACGGTTACTACGGGAGGCTGCCGGTCGAGCCGAACGCCGAGGCGCTGAAGGCGCTGGTCGATTTCCTGAAGAAGACGCCCAATGCGCGGGGGTGCAATCTCACCCTGCCGCACAAGGTCGACATCATGCCCTTGCTCGACCGCATCCATCCCGACGCCGAGCGGATCGGCGCGGTCAACACGGTGATCAAGCAGCCCGACGGCAGCCTCGAGGGCCGCAACAGCGACGCCTTCGGCTTCCTCGCCGCGCTGAAGCAGGGCGCACCGCAGTGGGCCGCCGCGGCGGGACCGGTCGTGGTGCTGGGCGCCGGCGGGGCGGCGCGCGCGGTGGTCGCGAGCTTGATGGACGCCGGCGTGCCGGAGCTGCGCCTGATCAACCGCACGCAGGAAGCGGCAGTCAATCTCGGCGTCGCCTTCACGCCCAACGACGGCCGCCAGATCATGATCGAGCGCTGGGACGAGCGCTCGCAGATGCTCGACGGCGCGACGCTGCTGGTGAACACGACATCGCTCGGCATGAAGGGCCAGCCGCCGCTCGAGCTGGACCTCGCGCGCCTGCCGACGACAGCCGCGGTCGACGACATCGTCTCCGTGCCGCTCGAGACGGGGCTGCTCGCGTCGGCGCGCGCCCGCGGCAACACCTGCATCGACGGCCTCAACATGCTGCTCCACCAGGGCCGCATGGGCTTCCAAGCCTGGTTCGGGCAGGACGTCCAGGTGACCGAGGAACAGAGGCAGGCGGTGCTGGCGTCTTAAGCTGGGAGCGCGCCTCTCCAGAGGCGCTCATCCCTTTCTTGTCTTTCTGGACCGCGCGGGCTCTCGCGCTTGGTTACAAGCGCTGCCGCCCGCCCACGCCTGTGAAGGCGTGCTACTGATTCATCGACCCGAAGAAGTCCTGGTTGCTCTTCGCGGTGCGGAGCTTGTCGAGCAGGAACTCGATCGCATCGACGGCGCCCATCGGCATGAGGATGCGGCGCAGCACCCACATCTTCGACAGCGTCGCGCGATCGACCAGCAGCTCTTCCTTGCGGGTGCCCGACTTGGTGATGTCGATCGCCGGGAAGGTGCGCTTGTCGGCGACCTTGCGGTCGAGGATGATTTCCGAGTTACCGGTGCCCTTGAACTCCTCGAAGATCACCTCGTCCATGCGGCTGCCGGTGTCGATCAGCGCCGTCGCGATGATGGTGAGCGAGCCGCCCTCCTCGATGTTGCGCGCGGCGCCGAAGAAGCGCTTGGGCCGCTGCAGGGCATTGGCGTCGACGCCGCCGGTCAGCACCTTGCCCGAGGACGGCACCACGGTGTTGTAGGCGCGGCCCAGGCGCGTGATCGAATCGAGCAGGATCACGACGTCGCGGCCGTGCTCGACCAGGCGCTTCGCCTTCTCGATCACCATCTCGGCGACGGCGACGTGGCGGCTCGCCGGCTCGTCGAAGGTCGAGCTCACGACCTCGCCCTTCACCGTGCGCTGCATGTCGGT
>DASXQC010000967.1:0-3375 GCA_036493235.1 Reyranella sp. | reverse complement strand
CCTCGACCAGCAGCAGAAGCTGTCGCAGGCGCTGCGCTCCAGCGTCGAGGGCAATCTGTGGATCGCCGCGCGCGCGGTGCCGATGCTCAAGGACCTGCATGCAATCCGCATCTGGGCCGGCATGAACGTGAACATCGACCGCGCGCCGATCCTGGGCGAGGTGCCGGGCCTGCCGGGCTTCTACAACTGCGTCAGCTCCAACGGCTACACGCTTGCACCCGTGCTGTCGCGGTTGACCGCCGAGCTGATCGCGGGCAAGCAGACAAGCCTGCCGGTCGAGCCCTATTCGATCCGGCGGTTCGGCTGATAGAGTCGGTGTCCGAATGCCTCTGGTGAGCGAGCGATGACCGACAAGGTGAAGCGGCGGCTGATCACCGTTCTGTGCGCCGACGTGTCCGGCTATTCCCGCCTCATGGAGGCCGACGAAACGGGGACGCTGGAGACGCTGCGCCGCGCCCGCACCGCCATGACGGGACTGGTGGAGCGCCACGACGGGCGGATCGTGAATACCTGGGGCGACGCGGTGATCGCCGAGTTCGCGAGCGTCGTCGAGGCCGTGCAGTGCGCAGTAGAGATCCAGCGCGAGATTTCCAATCAGGAGCCGGAGTCCGACGGGAACCGCATGCGCTTCCGCATCGGCATCAATCTCGGCGATGTGATGGTGGACGGTTCCGACATCTACGGTGACGGCGTCAACATCGCGGCGCGGCTGCAGGAGCTGGCCGAGCCTGGCGGCATCGTGGTTTCGAGTTCGGTTTACGATCAGGTGTACAACAAGCTGCCGGTCGGTTTCGATTGCCTCGGCCAGCAGCAGATGAAGAACGTGGCTCCCGTGGTCAGCTATCGGGTGGCGATGGCCGGTGGAAGCGTTGCTCGACCGGGAGAGGCGACGGCCGCCCCGCCGGCTGGCGCTCCCTTGCGTCGCGATGCGCCTGAGCCATCCACTGGGCCCTCCACCGAACAGCCCGCCGGCCCACGCACAGGACTCCAGTCCGCCGCGCACTGGTTCGCGAACCTGCCCCGCCCCGTTGCGGCGCTCGTCACCGTCGCGGGATTTTTGATTCTGATCAACCTGTTCACCAGTCCGCACCGGATCTGGTTCCATTGGCCGGTCGCGGCGATTCTGTTCGTCGCCATCATGCGAACGGTGTTCCGGCGACGGGACGACCGCTGAGGCGGGATTCGAGGCCGAGACCTGTGCAATTGCAGGTTGCGTAGGCGGAACTCTTTCCGTTGAATCGAGTAGGGGCGCGGTGGGCGCCGGTTCAATGGGGCGGATGATGGACACCAGGATCACACGGGCCGGGATTCACCCAGCGATCAACATCGCGCGGATCGGCGACAGCGCCACCGAGTATTTTATCGGTCCCGAAGTCACCGAGCCCGCGCCCGAGAAGCCCGGCACCTATCGAGATTCCGCGAACGCCCTGAAGCGGCAGGCCGCGCGCTTCCGGATCTACGGATACAACGCCAACGGCGAGGTCGTGCGCGAGCTGACGGCCGCCGACGCGGCCATCGAATGGACCGTGCATCTCGTGAACCGGAAGGCGCAGTGGTACCAGTTCCAGGCGGCGCTCGACATTCCGGAAGCGGCGGCGATGTCGGTGCCACTGCGTAACGCTGACTATCCCGATCGCGATGTGCTCGCGATCGATCCCGGGCCGCGCTCGATCAAGGGCAAGTCGACCTCGGGCGGCACGGCGCACCGGTTCAATACCGGGAAGTTCAAGACGACGACCGTCGACCTCGGCGAGATCCGCACCGATGAGACGGGGCGCCTGCTCGTGCTGGGCGGCACCGGCCAGTCCGCTTCGCCGTCCGGCGCGCCGGTGTTCAAGCCGAAGGACCCCAACAGCTTCAACAACGCCGACGACTGGTACGACGACACGTCCGACGGGCCGGTGACCGCGACCGTGTCGATCGGCGGCGAGGCGATTCCCGTGGAGGCGGCCTGGGTGGTCGTGGCGCCGCCCAACTATGCGCCGAATATCGTGAGCTGGCGGACGATGTATGACGAGCTGGTCGACGTCTACGTCCAGGCCGGCCGGATGACGATTCCCGAGACGCTGTCCTTCACCAACGACATCCTGCCGATCCTGCAGCGCCTGTCGAACCTGCAATGGGTCAATGCGGGCTTTGCCACCATGTATGGCAAGGGCTGCCCGATGGATTTCGAGGCCCCCCACTTCATCGCCCGCCTGGCCAGCAAGCCCGACCCTGTCACGAAGATCGATCCGTTCGCCGAACTGCGGCAGACCATCTTCAACCAATTCCGTCCGCCCACGCCGATGGTCAGTGAGCCGGTCGTGTGGCCGCATGTTTGGCCGTGGATCTATGGCGACGCCTTCGGCTCGTTCAGCGCCAGCGGCCCCGGCAACATGCTGACCATGACCAACCTGCAGCAGACCGTGCTGCGGCGCTGGGTCGAGGGCGACTACGAGGTCGACTGGCCGCCGGCCAGCCCGCCGCCCGCGTCGCTCGACCAGGTGCCGCTCGCCCAGCAGCCGGACATGCTGGACAAGGCCGCGCTGCACTTCTGTCTCGCCGACACGTTCCATCCGGGCTGCGAGATGACCTGGCCGATGCGCCACGCCTCGATGTTCGCCAAGCCGTTCCGCTTCCGCCAGCGCCCTCAGGGCACGCCGGAGCCGGACTATGGCCCGCAGCTCAACCCGCAGATCGCTCTCCAGACGGACGGCCCGCTCTATGCTCAGGGGCCGGGCGACATCACGCGTTGGATGGCGCTGCCGTGGCAGGGCGACACGGCGTTCTGCCGCTCCGGCTACAATCCCGAATACGATCCCTACGTCCCGACCTTCTGGGCCGCGCGGGTGCCCAACCAGGTCCTGACCGAGGAGGACTACGGGACGGTCATGGACACCCAGCGGACGCGCGCCGAGCGCCTGGCCGCGTACAATCATCGGCCGTCGTGGTTGCGGGCCATCGATGAGGGGGCGGTCGCGGACGTCATGATGCGGATGATCGCCGAGTTCGGCGCGCTCGGCATCGTCGAGGCGCGACCCGGCCCGAAGAACGATCCTGACTTTCCGGAGACGATCTACGTCGAGACGCTGGGCGCCAGCCATCTGAAGGCCCAAGCGATGAAGGTCAGCCGGCTGCTGGCCGCGCCACCGCGCCCGCTCACGCGCATCGAGCGGGCCGGATGGTCCAGCGAGGAACAGTTCCGAGCCTTCCGCAGCGTCCGCGTTCGGCACGAGTAGCCGGCATGTGGTTGGCGATCGTCGCCGGCGCCGGGCCGGCCGGGGCGCTCGCTGCGATCACCCTGGCGCGGAGCGGCCATCGGGTGCTGCTGGCCGACAAAGTTGGAGACCGCGCCGATTCTATAGGCGAGGCGTTGCCGGAGGCGGCGGGCCG
>DASXQC010000966.1:0-1796 GCA_036493235.1 Reyranella sp. | reverse complement strand
CACGACGGTCGGCGGGAAGGGAGGCGAGCGGATCCGTCAGGCGCCTATGTTCCGCGCCAGCTCGATCATGTCGTTGCCGACGGCGTCCCAGTCGCCCTCGGGCTTGAGGTCGCGCTTCTGGCCGGGGCCGTGCTCGTTGGGGCGGATGACGAAGCCGGTCGACAGGCCGCACTTCTGCGCCGCCGCAAGATCGCCGTTGTGGGCCGCGCACAGCATCACCTGGTGCGGCTTGAGGTACATGCTGTCGACCACGCCGAGATAGGACTCGGGGTCGGGCTTGTAGTGCTTGAAGGTTTCGCCCGAGAAGCAATGATCCCACGGGATGCCGCTGTTCTTGGCCATGTTGATCAGCAACGCCACGTTGCCGTTGGAGAGCGTGGCGACGACGAACTTCTTCTTCATCATGCCGATGCCTTCGTTGGAATCGGGCCACGGCCGGAGCTTGTGCCAGAGATGGGTGAACTCCCACGCCCCCGCCTCGCCGGGGTGCTTGAGGCCGCGCTTCTTCAGCAGCATCTCGAACGCTTCCTTGTGGAGGTCGTCGATGCGGGTCCAGGGCAGCTCGCCCTTGCGCACGCGGGCCATCTGCGGCTGGTAGAGGCCGCGCCAGTCGTCGGCGAAGCTCGTCCAGTCGGTCTCCATCCCGTATTTCTTGCCGAGTCCTGGCAGGTCCTCGATCAGGCTGCCGCGCCAATCCACCACCGTGCCGAACACGTCGAAGATACAGACCTTGAGATCGCTGAGATCCTTGGGCATTAATTTCCCCTCATGGTTTGGAAACACAATACGGTGGCCGGCACGGACGGCAAGGCGCGCTGCGGCTGGGCGAGCGCCGATCCGCTCTACCAGAAATACCACGACACGGAATGGGGCCGTCCCCTCAAGGACGACCAGACGCTGTTCGAGCTGCTGTCGCTGGAAGGATTCCAGGCAGGCCTGAGCTGGATCACGGTGCTGCGCAAGCGCGAGCACTACCGCAAGGTCTATGACGGCTTCGATCCCAAGAAGGTCGCGCGCTACACGCCCGCCAAGGTCGAGAAGCTGCTGGCCGATCCCGGCATCATCCGCCACCGCGGCAAGATCGAAGCCAGCATCGGCAACGCCAAGGCCTATCTCGCCCTGGTCGAGCGCGAGGGCTCGTTCGCGAAGTTCCTGTGGAGCTTCGTCGGCGGCAAGCCGCGCAAGAACAGCCCAAAGACCTTGAAAGACGTGCCGGCGAAGTCCCCGGAGTCGGACGCAATGTCCAAGGCGCTGCAGAAGGCCGGCTTCAAGTTCGTCGGCTCGACCATCTGCTACGCCTTCATGCAGGCCTCCGGCATGGTCGACGATCACATCGTCGGCTGCCATCGCCACAAGGAGTAAAGCGTGACCCGCCGCGTCTTCATCGGTGCCTTGGGCACCGAGACGAACCAGTTCGTGCCCTTCCCGACGGGCCTGCGCGGCTATCAGGAGCATGGCATCTGGCGCGGCGACGCCACACAGCATGAACCGACCAACTTCACAGCCCCTGTACATGTCTGGCGGCGTGAGGCGGAGAAGCGCGGCTGGACGGTGATCGAAGGGCTCAGCACCTTCGCCGCGCCGTCGGGCACGACCGTGCGCTCGGTCTATGAAGGCTTCCGCAACGAGATCCTGGCTGGCGTGAAGGCCGCACCGCCGCTCGATGCCGTGCTGATCAACGTGCACGGCGCGATGGTCGCCGACGGCTACGACGACTGCGAGGGCGACTTGCTCTCCCGCATCCGCGCCATTGTCGGCCCGAAGGTCGCGATCGGCGCCGAATTCGACCTGCACTG
>DASXQC010000965.1:0-5643 GCA_036493235.1 Reyranella sp. | reverse complement strand
GGCCATGCGCTGTACGAGGCGGGCCGGCCGCGCGACTGGCGCCGCCAGCCGGTCGGCAACGCGCGCGGCATGGTGCTGCACGAGAGCCAGTCGCTGCTGATGGAGATGCAGGCCTGCCGCTCCGACGCCTTCGTGGCCTTTGCCGCTGCGCGCATGCGCGACGTCTTCGGCAAGGCGGGACCGGCCTGGGAGGCCGGCAACATCCATCGCATCTACACCAGGGTCGAGCCAGGCTTCATCCGCGTCGATGCCGACGAGGTGACCTACCCGCTGCACATCATGCTGCGCTACCGGCTCGAGCGGCGCGTGCTGGCGGGCGACCTCACGCTGGCCGACCTGCCGCCCGCCTGGAACGATGGCATGAAGGAGCTGCTGGGCATCGTGCCGCCGAACGACGCGGTCGGCTGCCTCCAGGACATCCATTGGCCCGACGGCGCCTGGGGCTATTTCCCGACCTACACCCTTGGAGCGCTGGCGGCGGCGCAGCTCTTTGCGGCAGCGCGCAAAGGGATGCCGGACCTGATGGGCGCGATCGGCAAGGGCGATTTCGCGCCGTTGCTGGGCTGGCTGCGTACGAATGTGCACGGCAAGGGCTCGCTCGCCGACACGGATACAATCCTGTCACAGGCGACCGGCGCGCCGCTGGGCGCGGCGACCTTCAAGGCGCATCTGGAAAGCCGCTACCTGACGGCGTAAGAGAAGCCATGCTCGACCTCCGGCCCAACTGCGAATGCTGCGACAAGGACCTGCCGAACGGCGCTCCCGACGCGCTGATCTGCACCTTCGAATGCACGTTCTGCGCCGACTGCGCGAACGGCCGCCTGGGCGGCGCGTGCCCGAACTGCGGCGGCGACCTGGTGAAGCGGCCGACCCGGCCCGAGCGCATGCTGGCGAAGCATCCGGCCTCGACCAAGCGCGTGAACAAGGACCATCCGGCCTGCAAGCAGGTCGCCTAGGCGCCAGATGAACTACATCAGCACGCGCCATGGCTCGCAGGGGAGCCCGGCACCGCTCGGCTTCGAGGACGTCATGCTCGCGGGCCTGGCGCGCGACGGTGGCCTTTACCTCCCGGCCGAGTGGCCGCAGTTCTCCAAGGCCGACATCGCCGCGATGAAGGGCAAGCCCTATCGCGAGGTCGCCTACCGCGTAATGCAGCCGTTCGTCGGCAACACCTTCGACGAGATGACCTTCCGGCGGCTGATCGCCGAGGCCTACGCCTCGTTCGACGCCGCCGACGTGGTGCCGCTGAAGCCGCTCGACGACAACATGCACCTGCTCGAGCTGTTCCACGGCCCGACGCTCGCCTTCAAGGACGTGGCGCTGCAGCTGCTCGGCCTGATGCTCGACCACACGCTCCAGCAGCGGCATGACCACGCGACCATCGTCGGCGCGACGTCGGGCGACACCGGCTCGGCGGCGATCGAGGCGGTGCGCGACCGGCGCTCGATCGACATCTTCATGCTGCATCCACGCGGGCGGGTGAGCGAGGTGCAGCGCCGGCAGATGACGACGGTGCTGGCGCCCAATGTGCACAACATTGCGATCCAGGGCACGTTCGACGACTGTCAGGATCTCGCCAAGGCCTGCTTCAACGACCTCGCCTTCCGTGACCGCCACGCGCTCACTGCCGTGAACTCGATCAACTTCGCCCGCGTGATGGCGCAGATCGTTTACTACTTCTGGGCCGCGCTGAAGCTCGGTGCGCCGGACACGCCGGTTGCCTTCACCGTGCCGAGCGGCAACTTCGGCAACGTCTATGCCGGCTACGCCGCAAAGCAGATGGGCCTGCCGATCGAGCATTTCGTCGTCGCGACCAACACCAACGACATCCTGGCGCGCTTCTTCGACACCGGCACGATGACCATGTCGGAGGTCGTGCCGACCTACAGCCCGAGCATGGACATCCAGATCTCGAGCAACTTCGAGCGCCTGCTGTTCGACCTCTACGGCCGCGACGGCAGGGCGCTGGCCGATGCCATGACTGCCTTCCGCAGCACCGGCACGCTCAAGGTCGGCGCCAATGCGCTGGGCGGCGTGCGCGAGCTGTTCGATGCCGGCCGGCTGGATGACGAAGGCACGCTCGCCGCGATCGCCGATTGCCGCAAGCGCTACGGCGAGACGCTCGATCCGCACACCGCCGTGGGTTACGCCGTGGCGCAGCAGCACCGGCGCGATCCCAAGGTGCCGATGGTCGTGCTGGCGACGGCGCATCCCGCCAAGTTTCCCGACGCCGTGCAGAAGGCGACCGGTGAGCGGCCGGCATTGCCGCCGCGGATGGCCGATCTGTTCCAGCGCACCGAGCGGGTCGACGGCCTGCCGAACGACATCGAGGCGCTGAAGGAACTGATCGACGATCGCATGGCGGCGAACGAGCAGCGTCCACGGGTGCGCACATGAACGAGGTCAAGGTCACCACGCTGGCGAACGGCCTGCGCGTCGCGGTCGACGAGATGCCCGAGGTCGAATCGGCCTCGCTCGGCATCTGGGTCAAGTGCGGCACGCGCCACGAGTCGGCCGAGCTCAACGGCATGGCGCACATGCTGGAGCACATGGCATTCAAGGGCACCCGCACTCGCTCGGCCCGCGTGATCGCCGAGGAGATCGAGAATGTCGGCGGCAGCCTCAACGCCTACACCGGCCGGGAGATCACGGCCTATCACGCCTCGGTCCTGAAAGAGGACGTCGGCCTCGGTGTCGAGATGGTGGCCGACATCCTGCGCAACTCGGTATTCGATCCCGACGAGCTGCAGCGCGAGCGCGGCGTGATCCTGCAGGAGATCGGTCAGGCGCTCGACACGCCCGACGACCTGATCTTCGATCAGTTCCAGGAGACCGCGCTGCCCGACCAGCCACTCGGCCGGCCGGTGCTGGGCACTGCCGATTCGGTCGAGACGATCGGGAGGGACGACCTGTTCGCCTTCCTGGCACGCCACTATACGGCGTCGAACATGGTCCTGTCGGCGGCGGGCCGCGTGGAGCACGACCAGATCGTCGAGTTGGCGGAGAAGCATTTCGGCTCGGTGCCGCGCACGCCGGCCAACGCCGATACGCTGGTGCCGCTCGCCTATGTCGGCGGCGACGGCCGCGAGGTGCGGACGCTCGAGCAGGCGCATCTGGTGCTGGGCTGCCAGGGCATCGGCTATCGCGATCCCGACTACTACGCGACGGCGATCTACTCGACGCTGTTCGGTGGCGGCATGTCCTCGCGCCTGTTCCAGCGCATCCGCGAGGAGCGCGGGTTGGTCTACGGCATCCACTGCTTCAACGCAGCCTATGCCGACGGCGGCCTGTTCGGCATCTATGCCGGCACCGGCGAGGAGGATCTGGCCGAGCTGGTCCCGGCGGTGTGCGAGGAGTTCGCCGGCGTCGCCGATTCGCTCGTCGAGCAGGAGCTGATCCGCGCCCGCAACCAGATCAAGGCCGGCACGCTGATGGCGCTGGAATCGAGCGGCTCACGCTGCGAGCAGGCCGCCCGCCACCTGCTGATCCATGGCCGGCCGATCCCCTATGCCGAAATCGTCGCTCGCATCGAGGCAGTCGATCAGGACGCCGTGCGCCGCGTCGCCCGCCGCCTGCTGCAGGGCAAGCTCACCCTCGCCGCGCTCGGTCCGATCGAAGAGCTCGAATCTCTGGAAAAGATCGCCGCAAGACTGGCGGCGTAGCGCCGCTACTTCTTCTCGGACCGGACCGGGGTGGTGGAGTGGCTCGCCATGCTGATGACGCCCTGCGAGACCGTCGGCTGGGGCGACCTGACGCGCGGCGGGACGCCGATCGCAGCGCGCTCCCGGACCGCTGTCACCTCGGTGGAATGGCGGATCAGGTTGTAGCGCAGCGTGGTGTAGAGGTTCACCGGGAACGGCATGTTGGCGTCGAAGTCGATGATCAGCACGACGCGCGTTTCCTCGGTCTGGTTCTTGACCCAGTGCTCGCGCGTGTCGTCGAACACCAGCGGCTCGCCCTCCCGCCAGAAGAAATGATGGCCGCCGATTTCGATCCAGCAGTCCTCGGGGTTCTTCGGTACGATCAGCGGATAGTGGAAGCGGATAACGCCCGCCGCCGAGCCGCGGTGCGGCGTGATCTCGGCGCCGCCCTGCAGGATGGAGAAGAGGGCGGTGTGCACGCCGGGGATGCGCTGTATCGCCTCGTAGGTGTCGGGCACCGCCGCGCTGTTCTCCTTGATCTCGTGGCCCCAGATCTTGATCAAGAAGGTGCGCCAGGCGCGGCCGGGCACGAACAGGTCGCGCGGATGGACCTCGTGCAGTGCCGGGATCGCGTCGTGATGGTCGAGCAGGTACAGCAGGTCGGATTTGATCTTGTCGTGGCTCTTCCTGAGCTCGCCCAGGACCGGAAACGCCCGCATGGCGTCCTCGCCGCTCAGCGGCAGCTTGGGCATGCGGCGCAAGATCATGTCCGACATGCGCAGGTTGAAGTTCTCGATCGGCTGCTGTGGCACCCAGATGTTCTTGGTGAGGTAGAAACGGCCTTTCTGGCCAATGCTGGGATTGTCGCTCGCTTGCATGGGCGGGTGTGACCTAGAGGTGGACGGGGGCGCTGGGAATTTCTTACGTCAGGGTGAGCTTTTCAAGGCAGAGAATTGACGCGGCCGCGGCGGACCTGATCCGTAAAATATTACGCCAAGCCGTGGAAAACATGTAACAATTCTGCGCACAAGGGTACACTTCCGGGTCCGATGTTTCGATTCGCTGACGTTCCCATCTCGCTTTCGGGGATGACCCGCATCCAGGGCAAGAAGGTGTACCTGCGTGCGCCCACTATGGAGGACTGGCCGGAATGGGCCGAATTACGAGCCCGCAGCCGCTCTTTCCTGACTCCCTGGGAGCCGACATGGCCGGACGATTCGCTGGGCCGTGACCATTTTCGGCGCCGGCTCCGCCAACAGATCCGCGAATGGCGGGCGGGCGAGGCGTACGGTCTGTTCGTGTTCCTGAATGAGAAGCGCCGGCTGGTCGGCGGCATCAACCTTTCCAACGTGCGCCGCGGCGTCGCCCAGGCCGCTTCGGTCGGCTACTGGATGGGCCAGCCCTTTGCCGGCCAGGGGCTGATGACCGACGCGCTGCGCTCGACCCTGCCCTTCGTGTTCGACGAGCTTCGCCTGCACCGGCTGGAAGCCGCCTGCCTGCCGCACAACGAGCCCTCCAAGGGCGTGCTGTCCAAGGTCGGCTTCCATGAGGAGGGACTGGCGCGGCAATATCTGCGCATCAATGGCCAGTGGGCCGACCACCTGCTGTTCGCCCTGCTGCGCGCCGACTACGACACCCTGTTGAGAGCGAGCCGCTGATGCGAAACCTCACGCCCGAGACCATCACCAATGCCTTCGCCGAGTACGCGAAGAACGCGCCCTCGGCCCGCACCCGCGAGCTGTTGGTGAGCCTGGCGGGCCACCTGCACAGCTTCGCGCGCGAGAACAAGCTCACCCAGGCCGAGTGGGGTGCCGCGATCGACGCGCTCACCCGGGCGATGAAGTTCACCGACGACAAGCGCAACGAGTACATCCTGTTCTCCGACCTGCTCGGCGTCTCCTCGCTGGTCGACATGGTCAACGCGGCCAACACCGGCACGCCGTCGTCCGTGCTGGGCCCGTTCCATATCGAGGGCGCGCCTGAACTGCCCAACGGCGGTGAC
>DASXQC010000964.1:0-8071 GCA_036493235.1 Reyranella sp. | reverse complement strand
CCACGCCTTGGGCGCGGCGAGGCGGTACTTTCGGCGCCGACAGACTCTGGGCGCTGGCCTTCGTCACCCCCTATGTCGCGATATTCGTGGCCTTCGTGATCTACCCGATCGGCTACGGGCTGTGGCTGGGCAGCGATCCGGCCAGCTATCGCGCGCTGTTCAACGATCCGGTCTATCCGCGCACCGTGGTGAACACGTTGCTCTATCTGCTGTTCGGCGTGAACCTGAAGCTGCTGCTGGCGCTGATGCTGTCGGGCTTCTTCATGCGCAAGGGCTGGTGGACGAAGGTCCTGCTGCTGATCTTCATGCTGCCCTGGGCGATCCCGGCGCTGCCGAGCTACCTGTCGATCAACTGGATGCTGAACGGGCAGTGGGGGCTGATCAACAACATCATCTGGAACGTGGCGCAGGTCGATGGGCCGCCCTGGCTCGACAGCCCGGGCCTGGCGCTCGCTTCGGTCATCTACGGCCATATCTGGAAATGGCTGCCCTTCTGGACCCTGATCTTCCTCGCCGGACGCATGGCCATCGCGCTTGAGCTGTATGAGGCCGCGGATGTCGATGGCGCGAGCCGGCTGCAGAAGTTCAGGCACGTGACCCTGCCGCTGATGGCGGGGATGTACCTGGTCTGCACCATGCTCTCGACCATCTGGGCGCTGGGCGATTTCAACGCCGTGCGCTTCATATCCGGCGGCGGGCCGGCGCTGTCGACGCATGTGCTCGCGACGCTCGGCATCCGCAACGCCTTCGAGCTGGGCGATCCCAGCCTGGGCATGGCGACGGTGCTGACGGCGCTGCCGCTCCTGATCCCGCTGGTGATCCTGCTGATGCGCCAGTTGCGGCGCAGCGAGGTCACGATATGACAGAGCATCTCCAGGTGCGTGCGCAACGCCAAACCCACGCGATCCGGCGCGCGTTCGATCGCCTCGGCGTGGGGTTGCTGTCGGTGGTGCTGCTGGTTTGGACGCTGCTGCCGATCTACAACATCATCCGCGTATCGATGCAGGAAAAAGAGGAAGTGCTCAGCACCTCCGTCTTCCCGGTCGCCCCCAGCCCGTATGCGTTCAGCGTCGTGTTCCGCCAGGCCTACTGGCTGCTCGAGACGTTCTGGAATCAGATGGGCAACAGTTTCTACATCGGCATCGTCGTCGCGACGCTGACCCTCGCCATCGGGTCGCTGACCAGCTTCACCATCGGCCGGATGCGCATCCGCAGCGGCTGGATGCTGACCAATGCGGCGCTGCTGACCTATGTGATCCCGATGTCGTTCCTGGCCATCCCGTTCTACGGCATCATGGGCAAATACGGCCTGACCAACAGTCCGCTCGCGGTGATCGCCGTCGAGGTGACCTTCGCCACGCCGTACGCGATCTTCATCTTCCAGCAATACGGCGCCTCGATCCCGATGGAGCTGGACGAGGCGGCACGCATCGACGGCGCCTCGCCGCCGCAGATCTTCTTCCGCATCTACCTGCCGCTGATGGCGCCCGCGCTGGTGGCGATCGGCACCTACGCGCTGCTGCTGTCGTGGAACGAATATCTCTACGCGTTCCTGCTGCTGTCGGGCGGCAAGGTCGTCACCGTGCCGGTAGCCCTCGGCAAGTTCCTGGTGGGCGACGAGGCGCCGTGGAACTACCTGATGGCGGCGGCGATCATCTACGCCATTCCGCCCTTGCTCATCTACTACGGCGTCCGCCGCAAGATGCACGGCGGCCTGACCATGGGCGGGGTCAAGGGTTGAACGCGGCGCCAACGATGCCCGCGACATGAACGGGGAGGAAACAACATGAAGCGCATCTCACGGCGGCAGGCATTGGTTGGCGCGGCGGCGCTCACGGCGGGCGCCGGTGCGATGCCGCGCCGCGCCCGGGCAGCCGGGGAGCTCGCCGTCTGGTGGACGCAAGGGTTCTACAAGGCCGAGAACGATGCCGTGATCGCCTGGATGGCGGACTGGGGAAAGCGCAACAACATCACGGTCAACCTGACCGTCATGAACAGCCCGGACCTGATCAGCAAGCTGATCGCCGCCATGCAGGTGGGCGACGTGCCGGACGTGGTGCACACCGTCACCGGCGACCGCTTCCTGGTGCCGCGCGCGGCGTGGAACGACCAGCTCGAGGATGTCTCCGATGTCGTCGACTCCCAGAAGGCCGAGTTCACGGAAACCGCGCTGCTCGCGGCGCGCCTCTACAACGCCAAGCAGAAGAAATCCGCGTATTACGGCGTGCCGACCAAGGCCTCCTCGCTGCTGAATTCGGTCTGGCTGCCGCTGCTGCAGGATGCGGGCTTTGCCCGGACCGACCTGCCGGCCACGCAGGACAAGTTCTTCGATTTCTTCCAGACCGTGCAGGACAAGCTGCGCTCCAAGGGCAAGCGCATCTTCGGCCTCGGCTATTCGATGGCGGCGAAGGAGGCGGATGCCGGCAACCTGTTCCACCAGTTCCTGGTCAGCTACGGCGGCGCCGGCATCGTCACGCCGGACGGCAAGCTCGGCATCGACGATCCGGCCGTGCGCAAGGCGGCGATTACGTCGCTGGAGCGGCTGACGACGCCGTTCAAGAAAGGCTATGTGCCGCCGGGCTCGATCAACTGGGGCGATGTCGACAACAACAACGCCTTCTTCGCCAAGCAGATCGTGATGACGCCCAACGCCACCATCTCGATCGCCGCGGCGCAGATGGACAAGCCCGATCTCTACTACAAGGAGATCCTCACCCTCGGCACCCCGCTGGGCAACGACGGCAAGCCGGTGCCGAGCATACTGGCGGTTGCTCCCACCATCATCCCGAAAGGCGCGAAGAACGTAGGCGCCGCCAAGGCGCTGCTGCGCGACTTCATCCAGCCGGCGAACCTCAACGCCTATCTGAAGGAGACCCGCGCGCGCTATTTGCCGGTGATGGCCTCGATCGTGAAGAACGATCCGTACTGGACCGACCCGAAGGACCCGCACCGCCCGGTGGCGGTGGACATGGGGCTGACCAAGCCGACGATGCCGTGGTGGATGTCCTACAACCCCGCCTATTCGGCCGTGCTGTCCGAGCAGCTCTGGCCGCAGGCGGCCGCCAGTATCACGCAACACAACAAGACCCCGGAACAGGCCACCGAGGAAGCGGCCAAGCGGATCAAGCAGCTGTTCGAGCAGTATCAGAAATGACAAGGCCGCGCGTCAGAGCGCGAGCCGCGTCGGCGCGGAGTCTCCCTATTCCCCGGCCATGAACAGCCGGACCAACACCGGCACGACCAGGGACGAGAACACCGCGTTGAGGCCCATCGCGATACCGGCCATCGTCCCGGCAAGCGGATCGGCGGCGAAGGCGAGCGCGGCGCCGATGCCGTGGGCGGCGACGCCGGCGGCGAAGCCTCGCGCCGTGCAATCGCGCATTCATCACCGGGGTCGCGATGATGGCGCCCAGCACGCCGGTGAGGGCGACCAGCACCGCGGTCAGGGCGGGGATGCCACCCAGATGGTCGGAAATGCTCATGGCGACCGCCGCGGTGACCGACTTGGGCGCGAGTGAGATCAGGACGGTCCGCGGCACGTCCCACACCGCCGCCACCGCGACGGCGGAAACGGATTGACCAGCGGATTGCGCCCGGCCCGCTGCGCCAGCCAATCGGCGAAGACCCAGACCATGACCGTCAAGGTCAGCCACAGGAGCGGCGTGGCCGACAGATAGACCCAGAGGGCAAAGGGAGTTTCCACGCGCTAGCCCTTGCGCTCGGTCAGGCGCGAGACGCCGACGAACACCCAGACGGTGACGACCAGCGTGAGGAGGGTCGAGACGAGCAGGGCCGCGGCGAGCGCCGCGCCGTACTTGCCGAGCAGGCCGCCCTCCTGGATGACGCCGACGCCGGCCGGCACGAACAGGATGCCGAGCGTGGCGATCAGGCCGTTGGAGACCTTGCCGAGCCACGTCTCGTCGATCGTCGAGGCGTCGACCAGGCGCCAGGGCTCGGCCGCGAACAGGATCGCCACCAGGATCAGGAGGCCGAGAACCGGTCCCGGCAACGGTGGCTCGAGGCCGCGGGTGATCGCTTCACCGGCCAGCTGGCAGGTGAGCAGGATGGCAAACGCCCTCAGCATGGCTGACCGGTCTCCCCGAACATCGCCTGTGTATTACGGAAGATGCTCTCACACCCTCTCCATGCTGTAGTCACGGGAGCTGCGGGGGAGATGCGACCATGAGGAGAAGCACGCTCGACATCCCAGTCGCCGGAGCGGCAGGAGCCTGTCCATGAGCGCCCTTGCGACATCCCTGATCGTCGTCGCGATATTGATCGCGGGCGCCCTTGGCGGCGTGTGGCTGAGGCGGATCCTGCCAGAGGAGCATCTCGACCAGCACACCAGGGACGTCGTGCGACTGGGCGCCGGACTCCTCGCCACCATCGTCGGGCTCGTACTCGGCCTGCTGATCAGCTCGGCGAAGTCCAACTACGACACCCAGCGCGACGAGGTCCGGCAGCTGGCGGCGCAGCTGATCATGCTCGACCAGCAGCTGTATGAATATGGCCCGGAGGCCAGGCCTGTCCGGGTCGCGCTCAGGAACGCCGTCCCCGTCGTGATCGGGCGCATGTGGGGCGAACAGGCGATCGGATCGGTGGATCACCCCTTCGTGGCGGCCGGTGCGGGGGAGGCTGCCTATCGGGCGATCACGTCGCTGCCGGCAACGACCGACAAGCAGCGCTTCTATCAAGCCCAGGCCGCGCAGATGGCGAACAACCTCGCGAGCCTTCGGCTCACCCTCTACGAGCAGTCCGGCGGGCGCATGCCGCCGGTTCTCCTGGGTGTGCTGGTGGCGTGGTTGTTCGTCCTGTTCGTGAGCTTCAGCCTGTTCTCGCCGCTCAACCCGACGGCGATCACGGCGGTCGCCGTCATCGCGCTGTCG
Source organism: Reyranella sp. (assembly GCA_036493235.1). Classification (GTDB taxonomy): domain Bacteria; phylum Pseudomonadota; class Alphaproteobacteria; order Reyranellales; family Reyranellaceae; genus Reyranella. The sequence continues at coordinate 3,185 of DASXQC010000964.1, read as the reverse complement.
GCCTCGGGCGCGATCTTCCTGATCCTCGAGATGTATCATCCGTTCAGCGGCATCATGCGGATCGACAGCACGCCGCTGCGCCAGGCGCTGGCGCCGTTGGCAGCCTAGGCCGAAGCAGGAACCTGTTACGCGCGGTCGGCGATGCGGGCGATCGTTGCGGGCCGCTCGATATCGCGCCATCTGAGCGCCTGCTCATCGGTTCCGCGCCGAGCGACACAAATCCATTCACACACGCTGACGGGTCATACGAGTCGACAGGCCATCCTCCGATCTTCGACGTAACCCTAAAGTGGAACGCCCGATGACGCTCTAAGCTCTGGATGCGACGTCCAAGAGATGTAGTCTTGCTGTCTGGGTGGGCCGCCGCGACATCGGTTTGGCTCCGCTCGCCGGCTTTGCCGGTTGGTGCCGTACTCGGGAGAGGAACCATGAATCACGGCGCATGGCCTTGGAGCACGATCGGCCCGTTGTATCGCGCGGTTGCGCGAATGATGGTGGCACTGGTGATCGTCGGCATCGGCGCCGCGAACGCGGAGGCCGAGCGACTGACCAAGCGTCTGCCTCAGCTGGGAAGTTACAATGTTGGAGCGTACGAGCCGACGCCGCAGAACGAGGCGTTACTGCGCGAGTTCGTGGCCGACGTGCTGACCTTCGTGCTACTGCATGAAACCGGTCATATGGTTATCCATACCTACGACATACCGGTCGGAACACGATTTGCCGACGAGACCGCGGCGGACAATTTTGCAGCCGCCGTATTGACCTCCAAGATCGACCCTCGCGCAAGCGATCCGCACACGCCTCTCAAGTCGGCCGTATTCTTTTGGGACGCCTTCGGCCTACTGCAGCAGGAATCACAACTCGGCAACTATGATTGGGCGGACGAACATTCGCCTTCGGTGCAACGGGCACACCAGCTCGCCTGCCTCCTGTACGGAGCGAGCCCTCTCGCATTTTCCTATATCCGCGAAGCCTTCGCCCCTCGCGAGGGCTGCCTCAAGGAGGCGGCGGATAATCAGAATACTTTCACCAAGATCATTTCGCTGCATACCAACCCCAATGCAGGCCAGCTCCTGGATGCCTGGACGCCGCTGGTCGCGGTCGTTCACAATCCGGTACCGAATGGGCTGCGCGACAACTGGAGTGCGACCCTCGCGCGCGAACGGCAATTCGTTCAGTCGATCGGCATTCTCGACGTCGTCGCCCAGAACCTGTTCGGGCTGAAGAGGACGGATAAGGATGTCTATCTGGAGCAGATACAGCGGCGATTGAACAAGCGGCCGAGTGACGGGCCGCTGATACGCGCCAATACCATCGAGCATCCGACCCCGGGTACGTCACTCGCCGCGTACAACTACACCGTCATCGGGGACAGCTGCCTGGACAAGAATGGCGAGCCGGAAATCAATGCGTATTGGAACGACAAGCAGCGGTCGGTCACGCTCTGCTATGCCATGGTTGCGCAAATCGAATATGTCGGAAAGCTTTTGATCGCCGCGGATGACTGTGCCCGCGCCGGCGACTGCGCGAAACTGGGGTCGCGCAAGGCGCCCGCGCCAGCCGGAGAGGTGGCGAAGAACCTGGACCCGGCACTCGTTGGCAGCTGGGCACTTGCAGTCAAGGGCGGGCGATGGATTCTGGAGATCTCCGCCAACGGTACCTTCGTGGTTCACAGCGAGGCGAATGATGGCGTTCCCACGCGCACAGGCCGCTTCTCCGCTGCCAACGGATTCTGGTCGTTGCAGGCGACGGACGGCTATTTTGACGCTGGAAGCTACAGCCTCCAGTCACCACCGGTGGCGTGGGATGCCTATTCTGTAAACTTCAAGAGCACCGGGACCTGGCGTCGCGTCCGGAACTGACCGGACCAGGCATGATTTGTCGGCGCCTCGGATAACGGGGTGCGTCGGGCTTTTGTTTCTTGCCCCACTACTGGCGTGCTCCTACGATTTTGCTGAAGCGAATCGGGGAAGAGCATTGGCCCGAGAGCAGCGCAAACTGGCCGCCATCATGGCAGTGGACGTGGTCGGCTACTCCCGGCTGATGGGCCGGGACGAGAGTGGCACGCTGGCGCGCTTACGGCAGTACCGCAAACAGAGCTTCGGGCCGGCCTTGGCGCGCCATGCGGGCCGCCTGGTCAAGCTGACCGGCGACGGGGCTTTGGTCGAGTTCGCCAGCGCCGTCGAGGCCGTTAGCGCCTCCATCGAGTTCCAACAGTCGATGGCCGAGACCAACCGAAGCAGTCCGGCCGACAGCGCTCTTCGTTTCCGAATCGGCCTGCACCTGGGAGACCTGATCGTCGACGGCGATGACCTCTATGGCGACGGCGTCAACGTTGCGTCGCGGCTCGAGTCGACCGCGCCGCCGGGCGGCATCGTGATCTCGCGGACGGTCCACGAGTCGGTCGTCGGACGCGTGAAAGCCATGTTCGAGGATCTGGGCGCCCTCGACCTAAAGAACATAGAGCGTCCTGTCGAAGCCTTCCTTGTGAAATGGAGTCCGGACGACTGGCCGGATTCGATCCCGGCGCAGTCGCTGGCAGCCGACATCGAACCGACTCGCCGCTCGGACTTGCCGCCATCGCTTCCTGGCGACCCGTCGATCGCCGTGCTGCCATTCCAGAACATGAGCGGCGATCCCGAGCAGGAATACTTCGCCGACGGCGTTGCCGAGGACGTGATCACCACGTTGTCCAAGATCGCGCATCTGATGGTGATTGCGCGCAACTCCAGCTTCGTTTTCAAAGGTCAGTCCAGGGACGTTCGCGAGATCGGCCGCATCCTGGGCGTCCGCTACGTTTTGGAGGGCAGCGTCCGAAGGAGCGGCAACCGCATCAGGCTGACGGCGCAGCTGATCGACAGCCTGAATGGCAGCCACGTATGGGCGGACCGGTTCGACGGCGATCTGGACGACGTGTTCGAACTGCAGGACAGGATCACGCAGGAGATCGTCACGGCACTTGAGGTCCGCCTGATCTACGGTGAGGAAGTGAGGGTTTGGCGAAAGCGCTCAGGCAGCCCGCTTGTCTATGAACATTTCTCGAAGGCCTGGAACTATTACGACAAATTCGGAAGGCACACTCATGTGCGGGCAAAGGAAGCCTGCGAGCACGCATTGGTCATCAACCCTGGATATGCGCCCGCGCTGTTTATCATGGGATTGACGCTGGTCGACCAAGCCCGATT
>DASXQC010000963.1:0-1926 GCA_036493235.1 Reyranella sp. | reverse complement strand
GCGTCATTGTCGAGGCCGTGGAAGATCGCGCCACTGGAGTGGCGCGCCCCCAGCGCACCGCTCTTCGAAGTGAGGGCGGTTATCCGGAAGAATAGGCGCCCGCTGGGGGTGCGCGACTCCAGTGGCGGGTCATGGTCGAGGCCATGGAAGATCGCGCCACTGGAGTGGCGCGCCCCCAGCGCATGATCGACTTCGTCTCCAAGCTCCGGTCCATCGTCGGCGACAAAGGCCTGATCACCGACGAGCGGGACAAGCATCCCTTTCTCACCGACTGGCGCGAGAACTATCTCGGCAAGGCGCTGGCGATCGTACGGCCGGCGACCACCGAGGAAGTGTCGACGGTGGTGAAGCTCTGCGCGGCCGAGGGCGTCGCGATCGTGCCCCAGGGCGGCAATACCGGCATGTCGGGCGGCGCCACGCCGCAGGAGGACGGCCGCGAAATCGTGCTGTCGCTCACCCGCATGAACCGCATCCTCGAGATCGACAAGGTCGGGTACACCATGACCGTCGAGGCGGGGGTGGTGCTGAAGACCATCCAGGAAGCGGCCGCCGATGCCGACCGCCTGTTCCCGCTCAGCCTCGGCGCCGAGGGAAGCTGCACCATCGGCGGCAACCTCTCGACCAACGCCGGCGGCGTGCAGGTGCTGCACTACGGCAACGCGCGGCAGCTCGTGCTCGGCCTCGAGGTGGTGCAGCCCAACGGCGACATCTGGAACGGCTTGCGGGCGCTCAAGAAGGACAATACCGGCTACGACCTGCGCGATCTCTATCTCGGTGCCGAGGGCACGCTCGGCATCATCACCAAGGCCATCCTGAAGCTGTGGCCCAAGCCCAAGGACAACGCCACCTCGTGGTCGGCCGTGCCTTCGCCGCAAGCCGCCGTCGAGCTCTTGAGCGGCGCCTATGCCGCATCGGAGGACAACGTCACCTCCTGCGAGCTGATGGGCCGACAAGGCATCGACCTGGTGCTGCACCACATCCCCGGCACGAGCGATCCGCTCGGCGAGAAGCACGAGTGGTACGTGCTGATGGAATGGTCGTCGACGCGGCCACCACGCGAGGGCGGAAATTCCGGTGGCCTGCGCGACAAGATGGAGGCCTATCTCGGCGAGGCGATGGAGAAGGGCCTGGTGCTCGACGCCGTGATCGCCCAGACCGAGGCGCAGTCGAAGTCGCTGTGGGCGCTGCGCGAGAACCACACCGAGGCCTCCAAGCAGGAAGGGCCGTCGATCAAGCACGACATCTCGGTCGCGGTGAGCAAGATTCCGCCGTTCGTGCCCGAGGGGCTGGCGGCAATGACGAAGGCCCTGCCCGGCTGCCGGCCGCTGGTATTCGGCCATGTCGGCGACGGCAATCTCCACTTCAACTGCCAGGCGCCGGCCGGCTGGGACAAGGCACGGTTCGTGCAATACATCGAGCCGATCAGCAGCGCGATCTACGATCTCGTCACCACCTATGGCGGGTCGATCTCGGCCGAGCATGGCATCGGCCGCATCAAGCTCGAGGAGCTGGCGCACTATCGCAGCCAGACCGAACTCGACGTCATGAGAGAACTGAAGCGGGCGCTAGATCCGCACAACATCATGAATCCCGGGAAGGTGATCCGGGTCTGAGCCTGAAAAGGGGGAACCGAAAATGGCCACCGCGTCGATTGGAGCACCCAGTTCATCCCAAAGCCGCCGCGCCGTCAGCGCGGCCGTCATTGGCAACGTCCTCGAATGGTACGATTTCGGCGTCTACGGCTTCGTGGCCGCCATCATCGGCAAGAACTTCTTCCCCGGCACGGACGACGTCACCCAGCTGCTGAGCGCCTTCCTGACCTTCGGCCTGGGCTTCCTCGCCCGCCCGGTCGGCGGAATCATCATTGGCCGCATGGGCGACACACACGGCCGCAAGACGGCGCTGATGCTCACGATCTTCCTGATG
>DASXQC010000962.1:0-5157 GCA_036493235.1 Reyranella sp. | reverse complement strand
CCCGCCAGGTAGACCGTGTTGCCGTGCACCACGGCGCTCGACATGCGCGCACCGGCGTTGATTCGCTTGATTGCCATCGTCTCATTCTCCCTTGAAGTTGGGCGCCGGACCTTAGCAGAGGGAGAACGACGATGGCACTCTATGAACTGCGCACCTATACGCTCTATGTCGGCAAGATGGCCGAGGCCACGAAGCTCTATCAGGAGCTCGGATTTCCGGCGCTCGAGAAGGGCGGCCATTCGAAGAACCTGATCGGCTACTTCCAGGGCGACACCGGCACGATCAACCAGATCGTCCATCTCTGGAAATACGACGACGACGCCGGCCGCCGCGCCCACTGGGCCGCGGTGTTCGCCAACAAGGACTTCACCGAAGGCTTCGCGTCGAAGTTCCGCCCGCTGGTGATGACGCAGGAGGTCAAGCTCCTCCACGCCGCCCCGTGGGGCCCGCATCCGTAGAGCGGCCTCCTAGAGCGGATTGGGACCGATCACTTCCCAGCGATAGCGCTCGAGCGCGTCCGCGCGCTCGGCGTCGCTGAGCGGCTCGCCGCGCTCGAATCTCTCCTCGATGTATCGCCCGGTGCGACCCGGCGTGTAGAGGAACACGGCGCGGCCCGGGCCATTGCTCTTCCAGGCGTGCGGCACCTTGCGTGGCAGGAAGGCGCAGGTGCCGGGGCCGCCGGAGAACACCTCGTCGCCGATCTTGAAGGTGAACTCGCCCTCCAGCACCCAGGCGACCTCGTCGCTGTCGTGATGCAGGTGATGCGTGCTCTTCGTGCCGGCGGGCACAGTCTCCTCGAACAGCATGATGCTCTCGTCCGTTTGCCCGGCCGCCAGCTTGAGCGCAAACACACGGCCGGGCGTGTCCTCGTAACGCTGCCCGCCGCCGGCGGGTATGACAAACCCCTTGGTCATGCGAACCTCCCTTCGCGTCTCAGAGCGGACTGGGGCCGAGCACTTCCCAGCCGGAGTCCTTCAACCGCTGCTTGAGCTCGCCCTCGCCCGGCCGCTCGACCATCTCTTCGACGAACTGGCCGGCCCGCGCCGGGGTGTAGAGGAACACGATGCGGCCCGGCACCGAACCGCTGTTCTTCCAGGCATGCGGCACGTTGCGGGGCATGAAGGCGCAGGTGCCCGGCCCGCCGGTCATGATCTCGTCGCCGATCCGGAAAGTGAACTCGCCTTCGAGCACCCACGCGACCTCGTCGCTGTCATGGTGAAGATGGAGCCAGCTGTTCTTGCTGCCGGCCGGTACGCTCTGCTCGAACAGGGTGACGCTCTGCCCGGTCTCGCGACCGAACAGCTTCATGGACACGATTTGCCCGGACGGTTCCTCGAGATGCTTCCCGCCGCCCGCGGGTACCACGAACCCTTTGGTCATGCGCGACTCCTTCGCTGCGGCAGGCGAAGGGTACGCCCGCTACCGGGCGGCAACCACCATGATCTCGATCTTCATCTTCGGGTCGTTCAGTGTCGCCTGAACCGTCGCCCGCGCGGGCGTCTGGCCGGGCACGACCCAGGCGTCCCACACCGCGTTCATGGCGGCGAAGTCGGCGATGTCGGCGAGCCAGATCGTCGCCGTCAGGATCTTCGTCTTGTCGCTGCCGCCCTTGGCGAGCAGCGCATCGATCTCGCCCAGCGCCTGCTTCACCTGGCCGGTGATGTCCTGCGCGGTGTCCTCGGGGATCATGCCGGAGCAGTAGATGCGGTCGCCATGGATGCTGGCCTCGCTCATGCGCGGGCCGGGATCGATCCGCCTGATATCGCTCATGGCCGGTCCGACGTCCTGAGGTTGGATTGCGTGTCGATCATGATGTCCATCAGCGGGGCATGCTGGGCGGCGCCGAAGGTATCGCGTTCGCCGCTCGAGCCCTGATGGCCGCGCCGCTTGACCGTCATCTTGAAGGCCATGGCGGCGTCGAAGAACATCGCGACCAGGATGTCGCCCTGCGGAATGTTGTAGAGTTTTGCCAGCTTCTCGGCCGTCAGCGCGCCGCTCTGCTTCACCTCCTCGTACGCCGCCTTGCGGTTGAACAGGATGTCGAAGGTCAATTCGAACGGCCCGGCATTCTTGCTGCGGATGACCTGGGCCAGCTCGCGCAGGGGAACCTCGGCCACGGTCAGATCTCCATGTACTTGACCGGGAAGAGATCGGTCGGCGAATCGACCTCCATCAGGTGATAGACGCTGAAGCGGCAGACCGGCCCGGTCGGCGTCTCCGGCGGATTGAGCGGGATTGCGAAGTTGCCGGCGGTCGCCATCTGCCCCGGATAGGGCGTGTGCAGCACGGCAACGCGGGTGCTGCTGCAGATGTCGTTGGCGAGCGCCTGGGTCGGCGCGGTGACCTCGCCCATCAGCCCGACCTCGTGCGGCACGACGCGGCGCAGCGGCTCCATCTCGCCCATGACAGCGTCGCGGCCATAGACGTGGAACGTCAGGCTGGCCTCGCCGGAGGCGAGCTGCGGGAAGATGCCCTCGGCGCGCTTGCGGATGGTGGCGAGATAGGAATCGAGCTGGCCGATCAGGATCGGGTCGCGGATGCCGCCGACGAACATCGTGCGATAGCCGACAATCGCCGCGCCCTCGAGCTTCACGCTGTACTTGTTGGTCGGCACGAACACGCCGCCGCTGATGCGCGTACGGCGGTCGTCGAGCGCCTCGTAGCGTGCGCCGGCGAGATGCAGCGCGCCGCCCGGTCCCGGCAGCATGTCGGGCCGGCTCTTCTCGTAGAGCGTATGGGCGGCGACCGACAAGGGCGTGCAGCGCTCGGCCGGGTTCATCGGCTCGAGGTCGAAGCTGTCCTTGCGGATCGTCGCCTTGATGACGCGGCCCTTGGGCTCGGCGCAGGCGGCGCCGCATTCGACGATCTTGCCCATGTGCCAGTAGGTGCCGGGCTCGATGCCGCCCTTCACCATACACAGCGCTGCATGCGGCGCCGGATCGTAGGAGCGGCCGCTCACGATGATGTCGATATCGGGATGCTCGGCCAGCACCTTGGCGAACGGCTCGGCGCCGATCTGCGCCACGATCTCGACCGCCTCGTCTATAGTCGACGGCTCGAGCGTGCCCGACGGCCCGCACTCGGTGATGCGGCCTTCGCGCAGGCGGGTGTGGATCATCGCCCGGTCGACGCTGGAATAGATCGCGGCCAGCTTGAACTTGTAGCCGTTGGCCGCCGACAGCTCGCGGATCAGGTCGATCATGAAATCGACCTGCGCGTCGGTGCCGGCGCCGCCGGCCGAGCTGATGATCAGCGGGATCTTGCGCTCGTACGCCGCCTTCAGCATCAGCGACACGTCGCGTGCATAGGACTCGCGCGGCACCAGCGTGTGGCCCAGCCCCAGCATGTCGGGGCCCGGGTCGGTCGAGCCCGAGTCGACCACCATGGCGTCGACCCCACTGTCGATACCGCGCCAGAAATGCTCGGCGGGCACGCCGTAGCCCAGCATGCCCTGCGGCGTGAGAATGCGAAGTTCTTCTGTCATGCCCGCCTCCGTTCGATTATCTGGCGCCAGCTGCGCGTCGCCGGCCGGGGCAGCCCCAGCGTATCGCGCAGCGTGGTGCCGGGATACTCGCGCCGGAACAGGCCGCGCCGCTGCAGCTCGGGCACGACCAGCCGCGCCACGTCCTCGTAGGTGCCGGGAATGCGCGTCGCCGACAGCACGAAGCCGTCGCACGCCGTCTTGAACCATTCCTCCATCTCGTCGGCGACCTGGTTCGGCGTGCCGCAGAACACCGGGCCGTCGTTGAGCTGGCCGCGGCCCGAAGCCTCGACGAAGTCGCGCACCGACGGGTTCTTCCGGCCGGTTTTGGCGATCACCTTGTCGCGCAGGCTTTGCCACGACAGCGAGGCGAGCTCCTGGTCGGTGAACGGCTGGTCGTAGCCCCATTTAGCGAAATCGACGTTCAGCACCTCGCACAACAGCGCCATCGAATCGATCGGCTTGGCCATCGACGCCGTGAGCGCCCGCTGTTCCTCGGCCTGCGCCGCGGTCTCGGCGACGATCACCTTCACTGCCGGCGCGATCTTGAACAGCGCCGGATCGCGGCCGGCCTTCTCGACCTCGCCCTTGACGTAGGCGTAGTTCTGGCGGCCGACCTCGAGCGACGGATAGGAGGCGAAGACCAGTTCCGCCCAGGCAGCCGCGAAGGCCATGCCGCGGCCGCTCTGGCCTGCCTGCAGCAGCACCGGATGGCCCTGCGCCGAGCGCGGCACGGTGAGCGGGCCCTTGGACTTGAAGTATTTGCCGCGATGGTCGAGGCGGTGGACCTTGTCGGGGTCGGCGAAGCGGCCGCTCTGCTTGTCGATGATCAGCGCGTCGTCTTCCCAGGAATCCCACAGGCCGGTGACGACCTCCATGAACTCGTCGGCGCGGTCGTAGCGCAGGTCGTGCTCGAGATGCTCCACGTGGCCGAAATTCTCGGCCTCCGAGTTGTTGAGCGAGGTCACCACGTTCCAGGCGACGCGGCCGCCGGTCATCAGGTCGAGGGTCGCGAACAGGCGCGCGACGTGAAACGGCTCGTAGTAGGTCGTCGAGTAGGTCGAGCCGAGGCCGAGCCGGCTGGTGACGGCGGCCATGGCCATCAGCACGATCGTCGGGTCCAGCTTCACGCAGCGGATGCCATTGGCGACCGTCTCGCGATGGTCGTTGCCGTAGATGTCGGGCATCGCCAGCCGGTCGTCGAAGAAGGCCAGGTCGAACTTCGCGTCCTCGAGCGTACGGGCGATGCGCTGGTAGTACTCGGGCGACATGGAGTCGGTCATCGAGGACGGATGACGCCACGAGCCGACATAGTTCGAGCAGTTCTGCGCCTGCATGAAGGCGATCAGCGTCATCTGGCGGGGCTGCGGCATCCGGCCAGCGTAGCGCCCCGGGCTCCGGATGCCCATCCGAGCCACCGGGCGCCCGCTCGCATCACGGCACGGCGGGCGCTTCGCACCCCCATGACCGGCCGGTTCGCGATAAAGTCGCCGCTGGAGGAGATGATCCATGACCGATGAAGAGGCCGGCCGCGTTCGCGACTTCGTGGGCTACGGGCGCAATCCGCCGGACCCGAAGTGGCCGGGCGGTGCGCATGTCGCGGTCAACTTCGTCATCAACTACGAGGAAGGTGGTGAGGTCTCCGTACCGGACGGCGCGCCCGCCTCGGAGACCGG
>DASXQC010000961.1:0-3236 GCA_036493235.1 Reyranella sp. | reverse complement strand
GGTGCGCGTCTCGACCTGGATGGAGTTCATCAAGCAGAAGGGATTCAAGCGCGTCTCGCTGATCGCCGAGACCACCGACTACGGCATCGGACTCGCCGACGAGACTGTGTCGCAGGCCAAGTCGATGCCGGGCGTCGAGATACAGAAGGTGATGTTCGACCGCACCTCGACCGACCTCACGCCGCAGCTGCTGCAGGTCAAGGCGTTCAAGCCGGACATGGTGATCAACATCGGCGTCGGCCAGCCGCTCGACCTGATCATGGACCAGGCGACGGTCATCGGCCTGCTGCCCAACACGCCGATGCTGATCTCCTACGATGCGCCGACGCGTCCGCAGTTCTGGCAGCTGCATGAGAAGAACGGCAACGGCATCTACTTCATCGCCTACTACTCGCCCAAGTCGAAGCTCAGCGACATCGGCGAGCAGTTCGCGAAGGCCTACAAGGAGAAGTACAAGGAAGATCCGGTCTACGGCGCGCTGAACGGCTTCGGCTCGATCGCCATCCTGGCGCAGGCGATGAAGGCGGCCAACAGCACCGACCCGAAGGCAATGATCAAGACTCTCGAGACGAGCACCTACAAGAGCTGGCCGGATGCGCCGGTGACCTTCCCTAAGGCCGACGGCGTGTACTGGCACAACTGGGTGCCGCCGGTCCTGATCCTGAAGATGACCCAGCCGAAGCAGGACTGGAAGGACGCCGAAATCGTCGTCACCTATTCGAAGAAGTGACACCGAAGATGTCATCCTGAGCCACAGGCGAAGGATCTAGGTCCTTCGTTCCGCTCAGGACGACAGGAGAGTCGATGTTCTCGACCGAACTCGTCGTCCAGACGTTCATTTCCGGTGTCATGATCGGTGTGCTCTACGCCCTCATGGCGCTGGGAATCACGTTCATCTACTCGATCATGCGCATGATCAACTGGGCGATGGGCGAGTTCTACATGATCGGCAGCTACCTGCAGTACATGCTGGTGGCCTGGTTGCTCGGCCCGGACCTGTGGTGGCTCGCCATCCTGATCTCGACCGCCGGCGTGTTCGTGCTCGGCCTGTTCACCGAATGGGCCCTGCTGAAGCCGATCTTCAGCAAGCCACCCGAGGTGCGCGGCGACTATGCGACCGTGGTCACGCTGGCGCTGCTGCTGATGCTGCGCAGCCTGGCGACCGGCATCGCCGGTCCCAACCAGTTCACGCCGGGCTCGAACCTGCCGATCGTCATGGTCGGCCCGATGCCGATGGCCGGCGCGCGCGTGGCGGCGTTCGTGTTCGCTCTGGCGGCGCTCGGCGTGTTCTGGGCGGTGCTGCGCTACACCTGGTACGGGCTTGCGCTGCGCGCGACGTCGCAGAGCCGGGTCGGCGTGCAGACCGCCGGCATCGACGTGCTGCGCGTCGATCGCGTGGCGTTCGGCATCGGCGTGGCGCTGGCCGGCCTCGCCGGCGCGCTGCTGGCGCCGGTGTTCCTGGTGTTCCCGACCAACGGGCTGGTCACCACGGTGAAAGGCTTCGAGATCGTCGTGATTGGCGGCCTGGGCTCTATCCCCGGCGCGCTGATCGCGGGCGTAGCCCTGGGGCTGGTCGAATCGTTCGGCGCGGCGTTCGTCGATTCGGCGTACCAGAACATCTACGGCTTCGCGCTCGTGCTGCTGATCCTGGTGCTGCGGCCCAACGGCCTGTTCGGCGAGCGCGGCCGCGAAGCATGACCGCGGCGCTCGAAGCCATCGGCCTGCGCAAGCGCTTCGGCACCTTGGCTGCGGCCAACGACGTGACCTTAAGCGTCGATGCGGGCGAGATCCGTGGCCTGATCGGCCCTAACGGCGCCGGCAAGACGACACTGGTCAATCTCGTCACTGGCGTCTACGCGCCCGACTCCGGCGAGGTGAAGCTCGCCGGCCAGAGCATCGGTGGCCTGGCGATGCACGAGATCGCGCGACGCGGCCTGGTGCGCTCCTTCCAGGTGACGCGGCTGTTCGGCAACCAGACGGTCCGCGAGAACCTGCTGACTTCCTTCTATGCCCGTCGTCCGGCGAACGTCGACGGCGAGGCGGTTGCCGAGCGGATGATCAAGCTTACGACGCTGGGACCACTCGCCGACACCCAGGCCAAGAAGCTCTCCGGCGGCCAGCGCGCGCTGCTCCAGATGGGCTGCGGCTTTATGGTGCCGGGCAGCTGCTACGTGCTCGACGAGCCGTTCGCCGGCATCAACCCGGTGATCAAGGAGACGATCCTCGAGATGATCGTCGCGGTGAATCGTGAGCAGGGGGCGGCGTTCCTCGTGGTCAGCCACGAGATGGCAATCATCCGCCAGCTCTGCCCGCAGGTGACGGTAATGATGGAGGGTCGCGTTGCCGCCCAGGGTACGCTCGACGAGGTCGCGCGCCTGCCGGCCGTCGTCGCGGGCTATCTCGGCAAGGCGCTCGAATGACGGCCCTGCTCTCCGTCGATGAAGTGTTCGCCGCCTACCAACCGGGCGTCGACATCCTGCAGGGCATGTCGCTCACAGTCCGCAAGGGCGGCTTCGTGCTGGTGATCGGCCCCAACGGCGCCGGCAAGTCGACCCTGCTCAAGACGGTGTTCGGCCTGCTGGGGGCGCATCGCGGCGGGATCTCGCTCGAGGGGCAGGCGATCGCCAACCTCGCGGCGCACGAGATCAAGCGGCTGGGCGTGAGCTACGTGCCGCAGGAACTCAACACCTTCCCGCATCTCACCGTCGAGGAGAACCTCAAGGTCGGCGGCTGGACCATCCGCAGGCAACCGTCGCTGCTGAAGGAACGCATTGCCAAGGTCCACGAGATCTTCCCGGTGCTGGCCGAGCGCCGCCGCGCCAAGGCCGGTTCCCTGAGTGGCGGGCAGGGGCGCATGCTGTCGGTCGCGCGCGAGATGATCACCGAGCCGCGGCTGATGCTGGTCGACGAGCCGACGGTGGGGCTGGCACCCAATCTCGCCGAGCAGGTCTACGAGCTGCTGCAGACGGCGCGGCGGGCGATCTCGACCACCATCCTGCTGGTCGACCAGAACGTCAGCGATGCACTGCGCCACGCCGAGGACGTGGTGATGATGAACCTCGGCAAGGTGAAGGCGTCGGGGCCGGTGGCGGAGTTCGGCGAGGCGCGGGTGCGCGCGCTGATCCAGGAGTGCCTGCTGGGATGAGCGCCTCCTTCCGCCGCTCCGCTGCTGCGATCGCGCTGGCCGCCGTGCTGCTGGCGCTGGTGCCGCTGTTCACCGGCAGCTTCGTCGTCCA
>DASXQC010000960.1:0-1666 GCA_036493235.1 Reyranella sp. | reverse complement strand
CCAAGCCCGTAGGCCGCGCGCATGTCGGCATAGGTTTGCGGCATGAGCTGCATGACGCCGAGCGCCCCGGCGCGCGAGGTGATCGGCACGGTCTCGGACGACATGGTGCGCCCGCCGCTCTCCGCCACGATAACGGCGCGGATCCAGGGCTTGGGTACGTCGAAGCGCTTGGACGCATCGGCGATCAGCGGGTCCCAACGGCTGAGAAGCTCGCGCGGCGTCATCTGCTGTTCGAGCGCGTAGGCCGAGGGCGGCGGCTCGACCTTCTTGGGCGGCTTCGGCTTGGCCAAGATCTTCGGCGGTATCTTGGCCGCGACACGCGCGGGCGCTGGAGGAGCGCTTGGCGAGCCGCGCCATGCGACGAAGGCCACAACGGCCAAGCCGAGAAGCGCGATCACCGCTATGGCCAGCCACAAGGCCCTTGAAGGCGACGGCAGGCGCATTCCGTCAGCTCCCTCGACGTCTCCGGGTGCGCCCAGGCTGGATGCCGCGGCGGACGAATCGCGCTAGAACGTCTCGCCTTCGCTCCGCATTGTTCCACCCTGCGGAGTGTTCTCGCGACACAGTTTCAGGATACACAATGCCCAGAATCCCGACCATGTCTCGTGCTGCGCTATTGAAAATGCAGGCAAAATCGGCGCCTGCGCAGCAGGTCGAGGCTCCGGCCAAAGCTGGTGCGGCGACGAAGAAGACCAAGAAGAAGCCGGCCGCGAAGCGCTAGGTTGCCATCCGCCTGGGCGCGGGTCCCATGATTCCCATCTCTCATCACAAGACCCGACACGGCGAAGTCGTCGTCCTGATGAGCCGTTCGACCGTCGCCTACTGGCAGGACGAACGCCACCAGAGCGAGGCCGACCATGCAGGCGTCAGCCTTGCCGCCTACATCCATGCCATCCACCATTTCCTGCGCCAGGCGGAGTGCCGCAATGTTTTGATGATCGGCTGCGGCGGCGGCACGCTCGCCACCATGCTGCGTGCCGACGGCGTCAAGGTGACGATCGTGGAGATCAATCCGCGCTCCTTCGCGATCTCGCGGCGCTATTTTCACTTGCCCGACGATGTCGAGTGCCATGTCGGCGACGGTCGCGCCTTCTTGCGCGCGAGTAGGCGCAGGTACGACGCCATCGTGCTCGACGCCTATGACGGCAACCGGCTGCCCGCCCAAATGGGCAAGCCGTCTTTCTTCAAGCTCGCTAGGTCGCGGCTTCATCCCATGCACGGCGTCCTGTTCGTCAATGTGGTAATGCGCAACGACCGCGATCGCCATCTCGACAGCGTCGCTGCCCTGATGCGCAAGGCCTTCGCCGAAGTGCGCCTCCTGGATGCCAAGGGCACCATCGACCGCAATGCGGTTGCCATGGCCGGCGCGGTCGCCGACTTGACGGTGCCGACCATGACGATTCGGCCCAAAGCCGGGGTCCGGCTGCTGCGCCAGGAGATCAAGGCGATGGCCTTCCGCGCGCCAAAGGAAAAAACGAAGCGCGTCGCCAGGAAGGTGCGAAAATCACGTTAGCCGCGTATCGCGCGCTCCTCGCGCACAAAACACATGCCCACCAATCCGAGGCCGAGCAGCAACAGCAACGAAGCCATACCGGCGCGCTGGCTGTGAAGAAGAGCAGTGAAGCTTGCGACCAATTCGGGACCAAGGAACGCGGTGATCGAACCG
>DASXQC010000959.1:0-6206 GCA_036493235.1 Reyranella sp. | reverse complement strand
CCGCGCGCTTCCAGCGCGCTCATGAGCGCGCTGGAAGCGCGCGGTCCAATGATTAGCCGCTGTAGGCGACTTCGTAGTGGTCGGCGAAGTCGTCGAAGGACTCCAGTGCGGCCTGGCCTTCGGGCTCGACGTGGGAACGGCTGATGTCCTTGCCGGCGAAGGCTTCGATCACCTGGCGCGATTCCCAGAGGGTGATGGCGACGAACTCGGTCTTGCCGTCGACCTCGCGCTGCAGGAGCCACGCGCCCTTGTGGCCGGCGAGATGCTTGAGGTGCGGGGCCACCGCCTCGGTGAAGTGCTTGGCGTAAGCGGGGGCTTTTGCGGCCGTCGTGCGGGCGCGCCAGGTGCGGGCGATCATGGGGTAAGGTTAGTGGCGGACTGGGCGGCGGTATTGGTAAGAATTGCGGGCCATGCCACGGGTCGATCCGCGCAATTCGACAGAATACTGGTGGGACCGGCATCTCGCTGGCCTCAGCCTGATGTGCGCCGACTTCACGACGCACGAATACCCGCAGCACACCCACGATGCCCTGGTGATCGCCGTGACGGAGCAGGGCGGCTCGATCGTGAAGAGCCGCGGCGAGCTGCAGGACGCAACGCCTGCGACCCTGTTCGTGTTCAATCCCGAGGAGCCGCACGGTGGCTGGATGGGCCGTAGCGACCGCTGGCAGTACCGCTCGCTCTACCTGACGCGGCTCGCGCTCGATCGCCTGGCCGATGAGCTCGGCATCGACGAGGTGCCGTACTTCACGCGGAACACCTTCGCCGATCGCGACCTGATCATCGAGTTCCACAAGATGCATCTCGCGCTTGAGGACGGTCGCGACGTCTTTCAGGAGCGCGAACTGTTGGTGGAGTCGTTCGGCGCCTTGTTCGAGCGCCACGGCAGCGGCCGCAGGCGTCTCAAGGCGTCGCCGCGAGACCGCGTCCTCGTGGCTCGGGCGATCGAGCGGATGCGTGCTGAATATGCGGCCGACCTTCGCCTCGAAGACTTGGCCGCCAGCGTCGGGCTGACGACCTTCCAGCTGATCGGCCTGTTCAAGCGCACGGTCGGTCTCACGCCGCACACCTATCTCACGCAGGTGAGACTGGGCGTCGCCTGCCGGCACCTGCGCCATTCGCCGGTGCTGGCCGAGGTCGCGACCGCGGTCGGCTTCTATGACCAGAGCGCGCTCAACAAGCACTTCAAGCGCTGCTACGGCATCACCCCGCTGCAGTTTGCGAAAGCCGCGGCAAGACAATTTTGACCAATACGCTCGACCGGCTGCGCCCTATGTGCGGCGAATGCATCTCTATTGCCATGACCATCCCGAAACACTGGCGCTCGAGACCACTGTTGCCGATGCGCGGCCGGGCAAGATCGCGCTGGCCGATACGCCGTTCTATCCCGGCGGCGGCGGACAGATGGCCGATCGCGGCGTCGTTCGCTGGAGCGGGGGCGAGGCGAGGGTCACCGGCTTCGAGGTGTCGGCCGGCAAGCTATGGCATCTGATCGACATGCCCGGCGAGGTGACGGGACCCGCCGAGGCCGTGGTCGATCCCGACTTCCGCCGCAAGATGCGCCAGCTCCACACCAGCAGCCATGTGCTGAACGCGCTCGTGTTCCAGCAGTTCGACGGTGCGCTTGTGACCGGTGTGCAGATGGCCGAGGACGGCACCGCGCGCATGGACTTCGACATTCCGGCCGCCGACAACGAGCGCCTGCGCGCTCTCGAGGGACCGATCAACGATCTCATCCGCCAGGATATCCCGCTGAACTTCATCTACGTGCCGGTGTCCGAGGCGCAGGCCACCCCCGGCCTGATCCGCAGCCGCTCAGTCGCGCCGCCGCCCACGTCCGATGGCAAGATCCGCATCGTTGAGATCGTCGGTCTCGACCGCCAAGCCTGTGGCGGCACGCATCTCGCCTCGACCGGCGACTCGGTGCCGATCCGGTTGCTGAAGATCGACAACAAAGGGCGCCACAATCGACGCATCCGGTTCGGTTTGGCTTGACTTTGACATACCATATGTTGCCTTATCCCTGCAGGTAAGCCGCATATGTTGTTGAGACCACGTCAGATTTTGGCACCCATCGTGTTCGCCACGGTGTTCGGCTATTTCGGCTACCATCTCGTGAATGGGGATCGCGGTCTGCTGGCGCTGGCGCACCTGCAGCGCGAGACCATGATCGCCAACCAGAATCTCGCCGAGGCCGAGGCGACGCGGAAGATCTGGGAGCGACGGGTCACCGAGCTGCGCAACCAGAGCCTCGATCCGGACATGCTCGACGAGCGGGCGCGCGCGCTGCTGAATTATGCTCGCAAGGACGACATCATCGTCTTCACGCCGACAAGGTAGGCGTCTTCGCCGAGCGAGCCGCTGGGCGGCTGACCGAAAGAAACTGTCCGGCACGCGGAGCGTTACGAAAACAATCGCTCAATTGCTGCAGCGCATTCTGCGCCACTCTGGTTTTTTCGTGTCAGATCAACCACATCGCCAAGTGCATGCTATAAGCCGACAGGGGCTATCCGAGGGGAAACGCCATGGCAAAACCGGCAACCAAGCCGAAGGCGGATGCGCCGGCGGCGCAGTCCAAGTCGTCCAAGCCCGGCGACAACAGTGTGAGCCCCGACCAGCTCAAGTCTTTCTATCGCGATATGCTGCTGATCCGTCGCTTCGAGGAGCGCGCCGGCCAACTCTACGGCATGGGACTGATCGGCGGCTTCTGCCATCTCTACATCGGCCAGGAGGCCGTGGTGGTCGGCATGCAGTCGACGATCGTCGACAAGGACGCGATCATCACCTCGTATCGCGACCACGGTCATATGCTGGCCGCGGGCATGGATCCGAAGGGCGTGATGTCCGAGCTGACCGGACGCCGCGACGGCTACTCCAAGGGCAAGGGCGGCTCGATGCACATGTTCAGCCGCGAGAAGCACTTCTACGGCGGCCATGGCATCGTCGGCGCCCAGGTGCCGATCGGCACGGGCCTCGCTTTCGCCCACAAGTACAGCGGCAGCAAGAATGTCTCGCTGACCTATTTCGGCGACGGCTCGGCCAACCAGGGTCAGGTCTCCGAGGCGATGAACATGGCGGCGCTGTGGAAGCTGCCGGTCATCTACATCATCGAGAACAACCGCTACGGCATGGGCACCTCGGTCGAGCGCGCGTCGGCGATCACCGAGCTCTACAAGCATGGGCAGGCATACGGTATCCCCGGAGAGCCGGTCGACGGCATGGACGTGCTGGCGGTGCGCGCCGCCGGCGAGAAGGCGGTCGAGCATGCGAGGAGCGGGCAGGGGCCGTACATTCTCGAGATGCAGACCTATCGCTATCGCGGCCATTCGATGAGCGACCCGGCCAAGTACCGGACCAAGGAAGAGGTCGACAAATATCGCACCGAGCGCGACCCGATCGACCATGTCCGCAAGCTGATGCTCGACGGCAAGATGATCGACGAGGCGCAGCTCAAGGCGATCGACGCGGAGATCCGCAAGGTCGTCAACGACTCGGCGGAGTTCGCGCAACATAGCCCCGAGCCGGACCCTTCCGAACTCTGGACCGACGTGCTCGCCGAGGCCTGATCGATGTCGATTCCCGTTTTGATGCCCGCCCTCTCGCCGACCATGACGGAGGGCAAGCTGGCCAAGTGGCACGTGAAGGTCGGCGACAAGGTGACGTCGGGTCAGGTGATCTGCGAGATCGAGACCGACAAGGCGACCATGGAGGTCGAGGCGGTCGACGAAGGCACCGTCGCCAAGCTCTTGGTCGAGGAAGGCACAGAAGGCGTCGCGGTCAACACGCCGATCGTGATCCTCGCCGCCGAAGGCGAGAGTGCCGAGGACGCGGCCAAGTCTGCGCCATCTGCGCCCGCATCGAAGGCCGAGCCGCAGCTCAAGGCCGAGCAAGCACCGACCGCGGCCAAACCCTCCGAGGAAAAGAAGGCTGCGCCGCCGGCACCGTCCGCGCCAGCACCTGCCGCCGAGCCGGAGTGGACCGGCAAGACGGTGCGCATGACCGTGCGTGAGGCGCTGCGCGACGCGATGGCCGAGGAGATGCGCCGCGACGGCCAGGTTTTCCTGATGGGCGAGGAGGTCGCGCAGTACCAGGGCGCCTACAAGGTGAGCCAGGGCCTGCTCGAGGAGTTCGGCGAGCGGCGCGTAATCGACACGCCGATCACCGAGCACGGCTTCGCCGGCCTCGGCGTGGGCGCGGCATTCGGCGGGCTCCGGCCGATCGTCGAGTTCATGACCTTCAACTTCGCCATGCAGGCGATCGACCAGATCATCAATTCGGCGGCCAAGACGCGCTACATGTCGGGCGGCCAGATGAGCTGCCCGATCGTGTTCCGCGGGCCCAACGGCGCCGCGGCGCGTGTCGGTGCCCAGCATTCACAGTGCTACGCGAGCTGGTACGCCCATGTGCCGGGCCTGCGCGTGGTGGCGCCGTGGAGCGCGACCGACGCCAAGGGCCTGCTCAAGGCCGCGATCCGCGATCCCAACCCGGTGATCTTCCTCGAGAACGAGATCCTGTACGGCCAGCAGTTCGAGGTGCCGGACGATCCCGACTTCATCCTGCCGATCGGCAAGGCCAAGATCGAACGGCCGGGCAAGGACGTCACCATCGCCGCCTTCTCGATCATGGTCGGCAAGGCATTGCAGGCGGCCGAGGAGCTCGCCAAGCACGGCATCGAGGCCGAGGTGATCAACCTTCGCAGCCTCCGCCCGTTCGACACCGAGACGATCGTCACCTCGATCAAGAAGACCAACCGTTTGGTCTCGGTCGAGGAGGGTTGGCCGTTCGCCGGCATCGGCTCGGAGCTCGCGGCCCAGATGATGGACCACGCCTTCGATTGGCTCGACGCGCCGGTGAAGCGCGTCGCGGGCCTCGACATCCCGCTGCCCTATGCGGCGAACCTCGAGAAGATGGCATTGCCGCAGGCCGACAACATCGTCCAGGCCGCGCGCGAAGTCTGCAATCGCTAGAGACGGCCCATGTCGATCAACATTCTGATGCCTGCGCTCTCGCCGACCATGACCGAGGGCAAGCTCGCCAAGTGGCACGTGAAGGTCGGTGACGAGGTCAAATCGGGCCAGGTGATCTGCGAGATCGAGACCGACAAGGCCACCATGGAAGTCGAGGCGGTCGACGAGGGAAAGGTCGGCCAGATCGTCGTGGAAGAAGGCGCCGAAGGCGTGAAGGTGAATGCCGTCATCGCCATCCTGCTGGAGGAGGGCGAGACCGAGGTGAAGGGTGCACCGCCACCTGCGGCCGCAGCGACTGCGGCGCCAAAGGCTGAGGCGCCCGCCGCATCGGCACCGGCTCAAGCAGCGCCTGCGGCGAAGCCGGCGGCAACTCCTGTGCCAACATCGCAGCCCGCGGCCGCGCCGAGCGGCCAGCGCATCTTCGCGTCGCCGCTCGCCAAACGCATCGCGGCTGACAAGGGCATCGACCTCGCGGGCCTCAAGGGCTCGGGCCCGAACGGCCGAATCGTGAAGGCCGACGTCGAGAGCGCCAGGCCGGGTGCGCCCGCCGCTGCTCCGAAAGGGGCACCGGCCGCCGCGCCGAAGGCAGCGCCGCGTCCAGCCGCGCCCGCGGCCCAGCCGATCTTCACCGCGCCGGGCGACCAGCGCATCCCACACACCGCCGTGCGCAAGGTCATCGCGCGGCGCATGCTCGAGTCCAAGCAGACCGTGCCGCACTTCTACCTCACGGTGGAGTTCGAGATCGATGCGCTGCTGGCCGCGCGCGCGGCGATCAACGAGGTCGCCCGCAAGAAGGATGCGCGCGTGTCGGTCAACGACATGATCATCAAGGCCTGCGCCAAGGCGCTACGCGACCATCCGGAATGCAACGCCTCGTGGACCGAGGACGAGATGATCCAGTACGGCGCGGTCGACATCGCGGTCGCGGTCGCGACCGATCGCGGCCTGATCACGCCGATCGTGCGCAACGCCGACCTGAAGGGCGTGGCGCAGATCTCGATCGAGATGAAAGACCTCGCCGCGCGGGCCAAGACCGGCAAGCTGAAGCTCGAGGAGTTCCAGGGCGGCGGCTTCACGATTTCCAACCTTGGCATGTTTGGCGTGCAGCACTTCGGCGCCATCATCAACCCGCCGCAGGCGATGATCCTGGCGGTCGGCGCGGGCGAGGAGCGGGTGGTCGCGCGCAAGGGCGAGATGGTGATCCGCAACATGATGAACTGCACCCTCGCGGTCGATCAC
>DASXQC010000958.1:0-3439 GCA_036493235.1 Reyranella sp. | reverse complement strand
CCGACATCATCGCCTGCATCACGCTGGCGGTGCCCTTGTAGGGCACATGGGTGAGCTGCACGCCGGCCGCCTTGGCGAACATCAGGCCGAAGAAGTGCGGCAGGCTGCCGGCCGCGGCCGAGGCGAAGTTGGCGTAGGTGCCGCCGGTCTTCACCAGCGCCGCGTAGTCGGCGAGCGTTTTGGCCGGTACGGCCGAGCCGACGCCGAGCGCGAGATAGAAGGCGCAGAGCTCGGCGACCGGCACGTAGTCCCTGAACGGATCGTAGTCGAGCTTGGCGTAGGAATGCGGGAACGCCACCATCGGCGCGAGTGGCGTCATCAGCAGCGTGTTGCCGTCGGGCGGCGCCGACTTGACCGCGAGGTTGGCGACGATGCCGACCGCGCCCGGCTTGTTCTCGACCACCACCGTGCGGCCGAGCGACACGCGCATCTTGTCGGCGATCAGGCGGGTCAGGGTGTCGCTGCTGGCGCCAGGCGGGAAGCCCAGCACGAGCTTCAACGGTTCCTCGGCGCGGGCAGCTCCTGCGCCGGCAAGGGCAATCGTGCCGGCCAATGCGGCGCGGCGGCTCAGTCTTTTCAGTGTTGCCTCCCAGACGACAGCAAAAGCTAGGGTCTACCCGCGAAATTGTCACCCGAGGCGAAATTGACTTCGAAGGCGGCCAGCCGCACTTTTGGAACATGGCTGACACCACCGATTTCGCGCCCGAGTTCGATGCGCCGATCGATTATATGCGGCGCACGCGCGACTACTATCTCGCGCTGGGCTACGACAATCCTTATCGCTGGGCGCACTACACCGACGCACCCTTCACGCCGCTCAAGAAGCCGCTGAAGGACTCGACGCTGGCGCTGATCACGACCGCCGCGCCCTATCAGCCCGACAAGGGCGACCAGGGACCGGGTGCGCTCTACAACGCCGGCGCCAAGTTCTACTCCGTCTTTTCCGGCGACACCGCGCACGACCACGACACTCGCATCAGCCACATTGGCTACGACCGCAAGCACACGACGGCCAAGGATTCCGGCACCTGGTTCCCGCTGCCGCTGCTGAGCGAGTTCGCCGGCCAGGGCCGCTTCACGCTCGCCAAGCGCTTCCACGGCGCGCCGACCAACCGGAGCCAGCGGGTGACGCTCGAGACCGACGCGCCGGAGATCCTGGCGCGCTGTCGCCAGGATCAGGTCGATGCCGCGCTGCTCGTGCCCACTTGACCCGTCTGTCACCAGACCGTGAGTCTGGTCGCTCGATATCTGGAACGGAACGGCATCCCGACGGTCGTGATGGGAGCTGCCAAGGACATCGTCGAATGGGCGGGCGTCCCGCGCTTCCTGTTCAGCGACTTCCCGCTCGGCAACTCGGCCGGCAAGCCGCACGAGCCCGACACGCAAGCGTTCACGCTCGACCTGGCGCTCAAGGTGCTGGAGAGCTCCATCGGCCCTCGCACGACGGTGCAGTCGCCCTTGCGCTGGAACGACGACGGCGACTGGAAGAACGATTACAACAACCTCGCGCGCATGCCGCCGGAAGAAGTCGCCAAGCGCCGCGCCGAGTTCGACAAGGTCAAGCAGACTGCGCTCGCGCAGCGCAAGAAGGCAGGCGTGGCGTAAACCAATGAGCAAACCCTTCGCCGGCGTGAAGATCCTCGACTTCACGAGGGTCCTCGCCGGACCCTACGCCTCCTACCAGCTCGCCCTGCTCGGCGCCGACGTGATCAAGATCGAATCACGCGAAGGCGACGACATGCGCTACGGCAACCGCGCCAACGACTGGGAGAAGCGCGGGCTCGCGGCGCCCTGGGTCGCGGTCAACGGCAACAAGCGCTCGATCACCATGGACCTCAAGCAGCCCAAGGCGCTCGAGGTGATCAAGCGGATGGTGCCCAAGGTCGACGTGGTGATCGAGAACTTCCGCCCCGGCGTCATGGACAAGCTCGGCCTCGGCTATGACACGCTGAAGGCGGTCAATCCGCGGCTGATCTATGCCGCGGTCTCGGGCTTCGGCCAGGTCGGCCCGGACAAGGCGACGGCGGCGTTCGACGGCATGATCCAGGCGATGTCGGGCCTGATGTCGATCACCGGCTTCCCGTCGAACGGCCCGACGCGCGTGGGCTTCGCCGGCGCCGACGTGATGTCGGGCTTCACGGCGGCGTTCGGCGTCGCTTCGGCGCTCTACCAGCGCACGCACACCGGCAAGGGCCAGCTGGTCGACGTCTCGATGATCGACGCCGTGACGGGCTTTCTCGCCCAGCAGTTCACCGAGCACATGATGACCGGCCGCGTGCACGAGCAGGCGGAGAACCTTTCGGTCACGCGCAAGCCGACCGGCAACCTGTTCAAGACCAGGGACGGCTGGATGGTGCTGGCGGTGATGACCGACCCGCAATACCAGCGCCTGATGAAGCAGCTCGGCCGCGAGGACGCGTTGCCCGACCCGAAGTTCAAGGACTGGCCGACCCGCATCGCCAACAACACCGCGCTGCACGGCATCGTCGAGGAAGCGATGAAGCAGCGCCCCTCGGCGGAATGGGCCGACATCTTCGCGAAGAACGACATTCCGGCCGGCCGCGTGCTCAGCATTCCCGAGACGGTCAAGCTCGACCATTACGGCCGTCGCACCATCATGCAGACGGTCGAGACCGAGCACGGCCCGATCACGGTCGTGGGCTCGGGCTTCCGGATGGAGCATGACGGCGGCTCGATCGACCGCCCGCCGGCCACGCTCGGCCAGCATACCGACGAGGTGCTGGGTGAGGCGGGCTACTCGGCGGCCGAGATCGCGGAGATGAGGGCGGCGAAGGTCGTTTAGCCTTTAGAGCGATTTCCGTTCAGATGGAACCGCGCCCGTCGGGCGATGGGACAAGGGACAACTGTGCGGGCGCGGTTCCATCTGAACGGAAATGCGCGCACGGGCGATATTTGTTGCAGCAGGCATATGCCGTCCAGCCGATTCCGGCTGGACGGAATATGTTCTAGCGGTGCTCGGTGCGCTCGATCACCTTCGGCGTCTCGATCACCTTCTTCTCGATGGTCACGTTCTTGGTCGGCTGGGCAGGCGCCGCCGCTGGCGCAGAGGCCGGGGCCTGCGCGGTCGAGGGGCCGACGCCGCTGTTGTGGAACATGACGAAGGCGCCCACCGCGACGGCGACGCAGAGCGCGCCGACGATGAAGTAAAGGCCTCCGTTGCCGCCATTGCCGTTAGCCATGGGTATCTCCCTGGATTGTACGGTTTTCACAACGCGGCACGGGTGGGGCAGTTCCCCCGGGAGCCAAACCTCGCTAGAGTCGATGTTGTCCAAGGGGGGCCTCGTCAGGAGGCTGAGATACCGACGGGCTACCGTCACAAAATGGTGGCCAGCGCGGTGACCCTTTGAACCTGATCCGGGTCATGCCGGCGAAGGGAACGGATATCTCCTTTGCGCGACACACCGGGTCTCCTTTTGTC
>DASXQC010000957.1:0-5563 GCA_036493235.1 Reyranella sp. | reverse complement strand
GTGCGCTGGTAGACCATCTCGTCGGCCTCCTGCCAGGGATCCTCCAGGATCTTGCCCTCGCTCGAGGAGTGCAGGAGGTTGGCGTCGACCGAGAAGGGCGCCTCGCCGCGCTTGTCCTTCGCGATGGGGATCTGATGCTTCTCGGCGAACTCCAGCAGCTTGGTGCGCGAAGTCAGCTCCCATTCGCGCCACGGCGCGATCACCTTGATGTTGGGCTTGAGCGCGTAATAGGTGAGCTCGAAGCGGACCTGGTCGTTGCCCTTGCCGGTGGCGCCATGCGCCACGGCATCGGCGCCGGTCTGCTGGGCGATCTCGATCTGGCGCTTGGCGATCAGCGGCCGGGCGATCGAGGTGCCGAGCAGGTACTGGCCCTCATAGAGCGCGTTGGCGCGAAACATCGGAAACACGAAGTCGCGTACGAACTCCTCGCGCACGTCGTCGATGAAGATGTTCTCGGGCTTGACGCCGGCCATCTCCGCCTTCTTGCGCGCGGGCGACAGCTCCTCGCCCTGGCCGAGATCGGCGGTGAAGGTCACGACCTCGCAGCCATAGGCCGTCTGCAGCCACTTCAGGATGACCGACGTGTCGAGCCCGCCCGAGTAGGCCAGCACGACCTTCTTGATCTCGCCCTTTTTGTAGGGCCCGGTATAACTCATGCTCATGACGGCCCCTCGGGCGAATGTGGCTGCTGGAAAGCGCGGGACTATAGCCACCGGTCTTGTGCGGGCAAGCGCGCTATACTGGCGCGAATAGCCATGGTTTCAGCCCTAGATCGCCTCAGCTACGCGGCCCGCCAGACGGCACGGGTGGCCTGGTACGCCGGCCACTATGCGGCAGGCCGGCGGCTCCTCAAGCCGATGCCCAAGCCGGACTTTCCGGTCGGGCCGACGCCCAGCCGGGCCGAGATGACAGCCGACATTCGCGCCGTGTTCGCGCGCGAATGGGACGATATCGCAGCGGGCCTCTTCCCCGCCCCACGCTCGATCGGCGCCGAGCCGGCCGAGTTCCTGCGCCGCAGCCTGCTCTATTTCCGCGACCTGCCCAGCGTCGACGCCCGCCGCCACGGCGAGCTCGAGGGCGAGCTGCCGCCCGGCACTCAGGCCGACGGCCTGCCCGACTACTACAGGCAGAACTTCCATTTCCAGAGCGACGGCTGGCTGAGCGAGCAGTCGGCCACCCTCTACGACACCCAGGTCGAGGTGCTGTTCACCGGCGCCGCCGACGTCATGCGCCGCCGCGCCATGAAGCCGATCGCCGACTGGCTGGCCGGCCGCAACCAGCGCGAGTTGCGCGGGCTCGATATCGGCTGCGGCACCGGCCGGATGCTGGCCTTCCTGCACGACGCCTGGCCCGGCCTGCGCTGGACCGGTCTCGACCTCAGCGGCCCTTACCTCGCCGAGGCCCGCCGCCTGATCGGCCGCACCGCGCGGGTGAAGCTGATCGAGGGCGCCGCCGAGAGGCTGGCCTTCGACGATGCGAGCCTCGACCTCGTCGTCTCGTCCTTCCTGTTCCACGAGCTGCCCGCCGACATACGCCTCGCCGCACTGAAGGAGATGGCGCGCGTCCTCAAACCCGACGGCCTCGTCGTGATCGTCGATTCCATCCAGCGCGGCGACCTGCCGACCTGGGACGGCCTGCTCGACCTCTTCCCGCATTATTTCCACGAGCCCTACTACGCCGAGTACGCCAACGGCAGCCTCGATGCCTGGGCGAGCGACGCCGGCCTGTCGCCCGTCGCCACCGAACGCGCCTTCCTGTCGAAGATCGCCGCGTTCACCAAAGCAAGTTCCATTTAGCGCGAAATTGCTCCTCGTCGAATCGCCCTTGGCGGGAGTCCACAAGAGTCCACTCGGGTGTGGACCGGTTGGATGCCGATGGCACAAGGGTTTCGGGCCAGGAGTCCACGAATCCACCGACTTTAGTCCCCCTGAAAAAACACCTCATTCAGGGGCGTGGGCTGAAATGCCGATGCCATCGGGATTTCAGCCCCAAGAGCGACAGCAGGCGCAGCACGATCATCATCATGCGCACGACACTGCATGATCGCGCGCGGAACACCTATTATGGGCGATGGCCTACGGGAAAAGCCGCTGTTTCCGGGCCTCGGATCGCCCTCCATTGCCCATGGTGCGCTCGCTGCGAGCGCCAGATTCGGGACCTTTGACATTCCGGAGCGAGATTTCCCAGGGAATCACTCGCCGCCACGCTGGAAATTCGTGTGTCGACCAAAAAGAAAAATCTGCTGCCCATCAAGCCGCAGAGATTACTCCGCGGTGATCGAGACGCCGCTTCGCGGCTCCTCAGGAGTGAGGTGATTGGTTCGATCCGAGTAAACTCTGCGCTGAACTAAAGAACGACCTTCTGCCCCTTCGCCCGCACGCTCTCGCTCTTGAGCTGGCCACAGGCGGCGGCGATGTCGCGGCCGCGGGGGGTGCGGACGGGGGCGCTGAGGCCGCCGTCGTTGACGATCTCGGCGAAGCGGTGAATGCGGTTGTTGGAGCTGCACTCGTAGGGCGCGCCCGGCCAGGGGTTGAACGGGATCAGGTTCACCTTGGCGTGGATCGGCGTCAGGATCCGCACCAGCTCGCGCGCGTCGGCATCGGAATCGTTGACGCCCTTCAGCATCGCGTACTCGAAGGTGATGCGCCGGCTGTTCTTCGCGCCCGGATAGGCGGCGCAGGCGGCGAGCAATTCCTTGATCGGCCACTTCTTGTTGATCGGCACCAGCGTGTCGCGGATGTCGTCGTTCACCGCGTGCAGCGACACGGCAAGATTCACGTCCAGCACCTCGCCAACCTTCGGGATCATCGGCACGACGCCCGAGGTCGAGAGCGTGATGCGGCGGCGGCTGAGCGCGATGCCCTGCTCGTCCATGACGATCCTGAGCGCGGTCGCGACGTTGTCGAAGTTATAGAGCGGCTCGCCCATGCCCATCATGACGATGTTGGATAGCATGCGCGTGGTCTCGGTCGGCGTCGGCCACTCGCTATAGGAATCGCGCGCGACCATGAACTGACCGACGATCTCGTCCGGCTTGAGGTTGCGCACCAAGGGCTGCGTGCCGGTGTGGCAGAAGCTGCAGCTGAGCGTGCAGCCGACCTGGCTCGAGACGCAGACCGAGCCACGATCCTCCTCCGGGATGTTGACCGTCTCGGCTTCGTTGCCGTCGGGGAAGCGCAGCAGCCACTTGCGCGTGCCGTCGACCGAGCGCTGCTCGGTGACGATCTGCGGCCGCTCGACCACGAACAGCTCGGCGAGCTTCTCCCGCGTCGGCTTGGCGATGTTGGTCATCAACCCGAAGTCGGTGACGCCGTGCCAGTAGATCCATTGCCAGACCTGGCGGGCACGGAACGGCTCCAGCCCGGCCTCGACCAGCGTGGTCTTCAGGTCATCCCTCGACAGGCCGACCAGGTTCCGGCGCGTGTCGTTGCGGCCGCGAAACGGCTCGGTGATCTGCAGGGGCCCAGATTGGACCGGATTTGGGGTCAGGACGACCATTTCGCGTTCAGATAGTGCATTGGAGGCATCGCCGCTAGACCCCGCGCTGCCATGCGTCAATTGCCGGAAAACGATGAATAAAGTTCAGGATATTGAGGCTGAGGTTGTCACGAACCATCACGCCGGTGGTCACTTCGGCAATGATCGCCAAGGCGACCGTCGCCTGCCAGGGCAGCAGCCGGGCCAGCGCGAAGCCGGTCATCATCGACACGGTGTCCATCAACGAATTCAGGATGCTGTCACCGACATAGCCGGCGGCGGTCGCCTGCTTGCGGTATTCCGCGATCACCGGCGGCGAGTTCTCGGCGATCTCCCAGGCGACCTCGACGCCAACGGCGATCGCCAGCCGCGTCAGCACCGGCAACCGCGGCGTCAGCAGATGCAGCAGGCCATAGAAGATCATGCCGTGGATGATGTGGCTCGGCGTGTACCAGTCGAGGATCTGCTGCGACAGCTCCGACGAATGCATGTCGCCGACCCACAGCCGGACCGTGCCGCAGGTGCAGATCCAGACGCGGCCGAGCAAATGCAGGGTGATCGCCTGGACCAGCATCAAGCCCCCGACGACGACCAGACCAGACCGCGCGGTCATGTCTTGGTCCGGTCCGTTGTCTGGGCGCGTGCACGAGCGCGCTGCTTGCGCCTGTAGATCGGGTCGCCGAACACCGGCAGCGGCGCCGCCTCGGTTGGTGCACCCTCGCCAACCGGCCGCGGTGCATGGCGGCCGAGGCTGATCAGGCGGTCGTACATGATCAGCGCTCCCGCCACGCCGAGGTTGACCGAGAAGGCGGTGGGGATCTTCACCACATAGTCGCAGCGCGACTGTATATCGGCCGACAGGCCTTCGCGCTCAGCGCCCAGGATGTACGCCACCTGACGCGGATGACGGAACGACGGCAGCTCGATCGCGTCGTCGGTGATCTCGACGCCGACCAGCCGGCAGCCGAGCGGCAGGCGGAAGTCTTCGAGGCCTGCAAAATGATAGGTCGGCACCGAGCGCGGCGTGTCGGAGGTATCGGCCTGGCCGCCCTCGCGCCTGTTGTATTGGGCCCGTACGGTAAAGACGAACGAGGCGCCGAAGGCATGCGCCGTCCGGAACAGCGTGCCGACGTTCACGGCCTTGCTGATGCCTTCAACCCCAATGCCGAAATATCCTTTCATGACCGGGGAATTTGTAGCATGAACCAAGGTCATAATGACCGTTCCCCAGCCGTTGGACGAGGTGCGCGCACAGTACGAGGCGCTGCCCTACCCGCCGCGCGACCCGCGCGAGGAGGCCCTGCGGCTGATCACCGGGACCCCGAGCCACATCCTCGAGGTCAATCACTACCTGTTCTCCGGCCGGCTCAACTTCAACCGGCCCTTTCGCGCCCTGGTCGCGGGCGGCGGCACCGGTGACGCCTGCATCATGCTGGCCCAGCAGATGGTCGACCGGCGCTGCCCGGGAGAAGTCGTCTACCTCGACCTGTCGACCGCCTCACGGGCGATCTGCGAGGCGCGCGCCAAGGCCCGCGGCCTGCGCAACATCAACTTCCTGACCGGCTCCCTGCTCGACCTGCCGACCATGCCGATCGGCCAGTTCGACTACATCGACTGCACCGGCGTGCTGCATCACCTGCCCAACCCGACGGCCGGCCTGCAGGCGCTCGCCTCGGTGCTGCAGCCCGACGGCGGCGTCGGCATCATGCTCTACGGCCAATACGGCCGGACCGGCGTCTATCAGATGCAGGAGCTGCTGCGCGCGCTGGCACCGCTGTCGATGAAGGTGAACGACCGCATCGCCATGGCCAAGCGCCTGATCCGCTTCCTGCCGACGACCAACCTGTTCCGCCGCAACCCCTACCTCAACGATCAGGTGACGGGCGGCGATGCGGGCCTCTACGACCTGCTGCTGCACAGCATCGACCGCGCCTACACGGTGCCCGAGATCGGCGACATGGCGGCGAACGCCGGCCTGCGCGTCGTCGCCTTCCTCGAGCCGGTGCGCTACGAGCCCGCGACCTACATGAGCGATCCGGTGATCGCGCGGCTGGCGAGCTCGCTGCCGCTGCTCGAGCGCGCCGCC
>DASXQC010000956.1:0-5825 GCA_036493235.1 Reyranella sp. | reverse complement strand
GGTCCGCCGGCCATCGAGCTGATAGGCGATGGTCGTGAGCAGCCGGTTGTTCGACTGCATGGCGATGGAGCCGGTGTTGAGCAGCGCGAAGCAGCCGGTGCCGTACGTGGCCTTCACCATGCCGGGCTTGATGCAGGCCTGACCCACCGTCGCCGCCTGCTGGTCGCCCGCCATACCGAGCATCGGGACCGGCTCGCCGAGGATATCCGCCGTCGTGACGCCGAACTCGGCCGCGTTGTCGACGACTGTCGGCAACATCGAGGCCGGCACGCCCAGAATCTTTTCGAGCTCGGCGTCCCAGGCGCCTTTGCGGATGTCGAGCAGGAGCGTACGGCTGGCATTGGTCGCGTCGCTCGCATGGACTTTGCCGCCGCTGAGCCGCCACAGCAGGAAGCTTTCGATCGTGCCCGCCGCCAGCGCGCCCTTCTCGGCGGCGGCGCGCGCGCCAGCGACGTTCTGCAGGATCCAGGCGATCTTCGTGCCCGCGAAGTAGGGATCGAGAAGCAGGCCCGTCTTCTGCGAGAACGTCTTCTCATGGCCGGCGCGCTTCAGCTCGGCGCACATGTCCGAGGTGCGGCGGTCTTGCCAGACGATGGCATTGTGCACCGGCTTGCCCGTGCCGCGGTCCCATACCACGGTGGTCTCGCGCTGGTTGGTGATGCCGATGCCGGCAATGTCCTTGGCAGTCAGCTTGGCGTTGGCGAGAGCGCCGCGGCAGACCTCGACCGTCGCGCGCCAGATCTCCTCCGGATCGTGCTCGACCCAGCCGGGCTTGGGGAAGATCTGCGGCAGTTCCTTCTGCGCCGAGGCGACCGGCTGGCCGGTGCTGTCGAATAAGATCGCGCGCGTGCTGGTCGTGCCCTGATCGATGGCGAGGATGTGACGGACAGGCATGGTAAATTAGAGCACGCTAGCCGTTGGCCGGCATCTTTGTCTTTATCTGCTCTATGCGGCGCCTTCGCTTCGCTGCAGGCGCGTCAGTGGGCGCGGTCGATGGCGAAGTCCACGGCCTCGAGCAGCGCCGACTTGAGCGGCGAATCGCGGAACAGGCCGAGCGCATCCCGCGCCATGGCGCCGTAGTGGCGGGCGCGCTCGAAGGTGTCGGCCAGCGCATTGTGCCGCTCGATCAAGGTCTGCGCCTGCTCGAGATCGTCGTCGCGCTGGTCGAGCTTCTCGATAGTGCGCTTCCAGAATTCGCGGTCGACCGCGCCGCCGCGCAGGAACGCCAGGATGATCGGCAAGGTGATCTTGCCCTCGCGGAAGTCGTCGCCGACGGTCTTGCCGAGCTTGGCCTCGCGCCCGGAATAGTCGAGCGCATCGTCGACCAGCTGGAAGGCGATGCCCAGGTTCATGCCGAAGCTTTCGAGCGCCACGCGCTCGGGGCCGTTCTTGCCGGCGCACATCGCGCCGACCTCGGCCGCCGCCGCGAACAGCCGCGCGGTCTTGGCCTTGATGACCTCGAGATAGGTCGCCTCGGGCGTGCTGATGTCGCGCTGGGTGACGAGCTGCAGCACCTCGCCCTCGGCGATGACCGAGGAGGCGCGGGACAGCACGCCCAGCACGTCGAGCGCGCCGACATCGACCATCAGCTCGAAGGAGCGGGTGAACAGGAAATCGCCGACCAGCACCGAGGCCTTGTCGCCCCACACCGAGTTGGCGGTCGGCTTGCCCCGGCGCAGCGCGCTCACATCGACGACATCGTCATGGAGCAGAGTGGCTGAATGAATGAATTCCACGCAGGTCGCGAGCTTCACGTGACGGTCATCGTCCTCCGCATAGCCGCACAGCCGCGCCGCGGCGACCGTCAGCAGCGGCCGCATGCGCTTGCCGCCGGCACCGACCAGATGGTTGGCCAATTGAGGGATCAGGGCGACCGGGGAACGCATGCGCGCCACGATCTCGCGATCGACCCGCACCATATCGTCGGCGCACAGCGCCAGCAGCGGCTCCAGGCTGGGCGGCCTGCGCTTGCCCTCGAGGGAAACAACCGTTGCCATGGCGAAGAGTAGTCCGTCCTGCTCGCGCGATCTTGCGACACGATGTCATGAAGCTAGTCTAAGGGACTAGCATGGAAACAGCCTTGACCGAAGACGCCCTGCTGGGCGGCCGTGTGCGCCTGCTGCAATCGCGTCGGGGCTATAGGGTCGCCGTCGACGCGGTCTTGCTGGCAGCCGCCGTTCATCCGGCCCCCGGCGAGCGGGTGCTCGATTTGGGTACCGGCGTCGGCGCCGTCGGCCTCTGTATAGCAAAGCGGGTGGCGGACTGCACGATCTTCGGCATCGAACTGCAACCGGCGCTGGCCCAGCTCGCGCAACGCAACGCAACGCGCAACGGCTTCGGCGATCGCGTTCACACCATCGTGCACGACATCGCATGGCCCCTGCCCGCCGGGCTCGGCCCGTTCGACCAGGTCGCGACCAACCCGCCCTTCATGGCCGCCGCTGCCGCCGACCCGTCGCCCGACCGCAGCAAGGCGCTGGCGACCGTCGAATCGAGCGCCAATCTCGAGCGCTGGCTGGAAGTCGCAACCGGCGCGCTGAAACCCGGCGGCACCCTCACCTTGATCCATCGCGCCGACCGGCTGGAGGAGATCGCGGCGCACCTGGTCCGCCTGCAATGGGGCGCGCTCACGCTCAAGCGCCTGCCGCCTGCGCCGCGCGTGCTGGTGCGCGCCCGTCGTGGGCCGCCATCGGTCGGCGAATCGCCGCCGCTCACCCTGCACAAACCGGAAGGTGGCTACACGGAGGCGGCCGAGGCGATCCTGCGGCACGCCGCTGCGCTGGACTTCTAGTCGGCCCGCCGCGAGAGTGCGCGCCATGTTTCAATGGTTGATGGATCGTTTGGGCCGCGGCCACCCTGTCGTGCCGGTGGTGCGGCTCTCCGGCGTGATCGCGTCCGGTTCCATGTTGGGCTCGCGCGGGCTGTCGATCGAAACGGTCGCGCCGTTGCTCGCGCGTGCCTTCCGCCTGCGCGGCGCCAAGGCGGTGGCGCTGGCGATCAATTCGCCGGGCGGCTCGCCGGTGCAGTCGGCGCTGATCGGCCAGCGCATCCGTCTGCTGGCACGCGAGAAGAACCTGCCGGTGATCGCCTTCGTCGAGGACGTCGCGGCGTCGGGCGGCTACTGGCTCGCTTGCGCCGCCGACGAGATCATCGCCGACCCGTCGTCGATCGTCGGCTCGATCGGCGTGATCTCGGCGGGCTTCGGCTTCAAGGACCTGATCGCCCGCTTCGGCGTCGAGCGCCGCGTCCACACCTCGGGCGACAAGAAAGCGATGCTCGATCCCTTTCGCGACGAAAACCCCGAGGACGTCGAGCGCCTGAAGCGGCTGCAGGCCGAGATCCACGACGGCTTCAAGGACTGGGTGCGCGAGCGCCGCGGCAGCAGGCTCAAGGGCGACGATGCCCTGCTCTTCTCCGGCGAGTTCTGGACGGCCCGGCGCGGCATCGAGTTCGGGCTGGTCGACAGCCTGGGCGAGCTGCGGGCGGTGCTTCAGGCGCGCTACGGCGAGAAGGTGCGCCTGCCGGTGGTCGCCGTGCGGCGCCGGCTGTGGCAGCGCTTCGGCTTCGGCAGCAGCATCGGCGGCGGAGTCGACGGTGGCGTTGGCGCGATCGGCCCGTCGCTGCTCGCAACGCTCGAGGAGCGCGCCCACTGGCAACGGTTCGGACTATAGGAATTCCATGAAGCTGATCACACCGCCCCAAGCCGACGACCTCGCCGCCGTGCGCGCCTGGTTCGACGCGCTGTCCAAGCACTGCCGCGCCGTCGACTACGAGGGCGCGCGGCCGATCTTCGCCGAGGACATGATCGCCTTCGGCACCTTCACCGACTTCATGCACGGCCGCGATCTCGCCGAGCAGAAGCAATGGCGCAACGTCTGGGGCACCATCCGCAACTTCCGCTACGATACGGACAAGGTCGAGGCGATCGTCTCGGCCGATCGGCTGACTGCGGTCGGCATGGGCGTGTGGCACTCCGACGGCTTCTATCCCAACGGCGACCGCTTCGACCGCCGCGGCCGCACCACGACGGTGATGGGTCGCCAGAAGATCGGCGATCCGTTCGTGGCAACCCACACCCACATGTCCCTGTTCCGCGGCACGCCGGACCAGAGCCACGGCAAGTTCGCCGGACCCTAGTCAGCCGAACAGGCGCAGCACCACGAACAGGCTGGCGGCGAACAGCACCGAGCCCAGCAGTACGCACGCCGGCACGGTCAGCACCCAGGCGATCAGGATGTTGCGCACGGTACCGCCCTGCAGGCCCGAGCGGTTGGCGAACATCGCGCCGGCTACGCTGGAGGCGAGCGTGTGCGTCGTGCTGACCGGCACGCCGACCACGCCGGCAAACCCGATGGTCGTCATGGTGACCAGCTCGGCCGCAGCACCCTGGGCGTAGGACAGCCCGGTCTTGCCGATCTTCTCGCCGATCGTCGTGACGATGCAGCGCCAGCCCACCATGGTGCCGAAGCCGAGCGCCAGCGCGACCGCGGCTTTGACCCAGAGCGGCAGGTACTGGGCGAGCGGCAGCAACGTGTCGCGATAGTCGTCGAGCGCGGCGGCATCGGCGTCGCCCACCGCGTTGGAGCGGATCAGGTGATCGACCGAGACATCGACCAGGTAGACGTCGTTGCGCAGCTGCGAGCGCGCGGCGGCGGTGAGGTCGCGCAGCGAGCCGATGCGCGACAGCGTCGCCACGATCGCGTCATTCTTCATCGCCAGCGCCGGCAGGACGTAGGCGTCGAACCGGCCGGTGTCGGCATAGTGGTCGAGGCGCTGTTCCACCGTTACCGCGTCGATGACCGGCGCCCCCGGGACATGCAGGATCCCCTCGACCCGGTGCGATGCCTCGACGATGGCGCGCAGATGTTCCGGCGGCGCGTCGAGGTTGAGCGCGAAGACCGCCGGCGCGAGCGCGATCAGCACCAGCATGATCAGGCCCATGCCCTTCTGGCCGTCGTTCGAACCGTGGGTGAAGCTGACGCCCGTGCAGGTCGCGATCAGCACGGCGCGGACCGCCAGCGGCGGCGCCTTGGTCTCCGAAGCCGGCCGATGGAGCACCGGGTTGCGAAACATCAGCCGCACCAGCAACAACAGCAGGCCGGCGGCGGTGAAGCCGATCACCGGCGACAGCAGCAGCGCCATCATGGTCTCGCCGAACTTGCTCCAGTTCACGCCCTCGGCCAGGCCCTCGCCCGCCATCAGCGAATGGGTCATGCCGACGCCGATGATCGAGCCGATCAGGGTGTGCGAGCTCGAGGCCGGCAGGCCGAGATACCAGGTGCCGACATTCCACATGATCGCCGAGCCGAGCAGGGCGAACACCATGGCGAAGCTTGCCCCCGAGCCCGAGCCCGCCACCAGGTCGGCCGGCAGCAGGTTGACGATGCCGAACGCGACCGCGCCGCTCGACACCAGCACGCCGATGAAGTTCCACAGGCCCGACCACACCACTGCTGCCGTGGGCGGCAGCGAATGGGTGTAGATCACCGTCGCCACGGCATTGGCAGTGTCGTGAAAGCCGTTGGCGAATTCGAATCCGAGCGCGAACAGCAGCCCGAGGGCCACCAGCGCCAGGGTGCTGGCGCCCAGCGAGCCGTCGATCAGGAAGTCCACGAGTGTCGCTGCCTTTCGCTCACGCCGGGTCGACGGCGCCCTTCTGCTCGACGATGCGGCGGTAGGCATCGGGCTGGCGGTGGAGCGCGAAATTGAAGGTCGTGCGCTTGTAGCTCTGCCCGGCGTCGAGGTCGCAGCGATGCACGATCAGCTCGTCATCGCTGCCGTTCGCGCGCGCCACCACCTTGCCGGATGGCGCCACGATCATCGAA
>DASXQC010000955.1:0-3194 GCA_036493235.1 Reyranella sp. | reverse complement strand
ATGGTGAAGCCCAGGCCCCAATGCACGGTCGCGGCGGTGAAGACCTGGCCGGTGACGGCGCCCCAGCGGATCAGCACCAGGGTGCGGAGGCGAACGCCGCCGCGCGGCGGCAGGCCCGGGCTGGCCGTCGCCAGAGGGGCGACTTCAGCGGGCGACGAGGAGAGCTCGGCGCGCCGAGCCATCGTCACTCCTCGATCATGAGGTGCTTGCGGTGCACCGTGATGAACAGCGGGATCTTGCGCTGCTTCTTGCGGTCGGGCGGCTCTTTGATCAGCCGGCCGATCTCGCCCAGGATCAAACCGGTGATGGTCGGCAGCGGCAGCTCGCGCGCCTCGTTCAACTTGACCCAGCGCACGTCGCCCATCTCGCTCGAATGGCGGATCTCACCGCTCGCATCCTCGGCGCGGGCCATGAAGAAGCGCGCATTGAAGCGGCGCGGCCGGCCGGGCGGCGTGACGGCGCGGGCGATCAGGTCGAGGCTGTCGAGCGCCGGCGCCATGCCTTGATCGAGGAAGCCCTTCCAATGCTCGCCGTAGTCCTTCTTCGGCGCGCCACCCTTGAGCGGCTTGCCGAGGATCAGGCCGGTCTCCTCGAAGGTCTCGCGCACCGCAGCGACGCCCAGCGCCTGCGCACGCTGCAACGATGCGGCCTTCAGGAGGCGCGCCTTCACATGGCGATCGAGCGGCGTGGCGATCGGGATGTGCGCGTCCGCGAGGTCGACCCGGCCACCGGGGAAGACGTAGCGATTGGGCATGAAGGCCGACTTGGCGGCGCGGCAGCCCATCAGGACTTCGGGCGTGCGATTCTTCATGCGCACCAGGATCAGTGTCGCCGCATCGCGCGGCCGCATGTAGGGATACGTCTCCTCGACCTTCTCGACGGGCCGCTCTTGTCCGGGCTTCAGAGCGCCGGGGGTGGGGATGTCGCCGTGGACATAACCTTTGTCAGTGCCGCGCACGACGGCGCCGGCAGGAATACGCGGTTTGGTCATAAATTCGAACATACACTCTTTCCTCCCCCGTCATACGGGGGAGGAGGAGAATCAAAAACTCCAACCCACCGGCGTGTCGGGACGGAACACGACGATGCTCTTGTTGCCGCCGGGCACCTCGACCTGCTCCGGCGCCTCGAGCGGCTTGGCTTGGAGGGTGATGCGCTCCTCGTTGACCGGCAGGCCGTAGAAGCGTGGGCCATTCAGGCTGGAGAAGGCCTCGAGCTTGTCGAGCGCGTGCTCCTCCGTGAAGACCTGGGCGTAGACCTGCATTGCCACCGGGGCGTTGAACACGCCGGCGCAGCCGCAGGCGCATTCCTTGGTATCGGCGGTGTGCGGTGCGGTGTCGGTGCCGAGGAAGAATTGCGGACTGCCCGAGGTCGCCGCACGGCGCAGCGCCAGGCGATGCTCCTCGCGCTTGGCGATCGGCAGGCAATAGAAGTGCGGACGGATGCCGCCCTTGAAGAGGGCGTTGCGGTTGTAGCTCAGGTGATGCGGCGTGATGGTGCCGCCGAGCCGGTCGGGATGGGCCTCGACGAACTGCACGCCCTCGCGCGTGGTGATGTGCTCCAGCACGACCTTCAGGCCCGGATGGCGCTCGATCAGCGGTGCCAGAACCTTGTCGAGGAACACCGCCTCGCGGTCGAAGATGTCGACCTCGGGATCGGTCACCTCGCCATGGACCAGCAAGGGCATGCCGGCCTTCTCCATCGCTTCGAGCCCGCGGGCGATCGCGTCCATCGAGGTGACGCCGTGCGCCGAATTGGTCGTGGCGTGCGCGGGATAGAGCTTGGCCGCGACCCACACGCCCTCGCTCTTGCCCCGCGCCAGCTCGGCCGGATCGGCGCCGTCGGTCAGGTAGCAGGTCATCAGCGGCTCGAACTTCAGCTCGGCCGGAACCGCTCTGCGGATTCGTTCGCGATACGATGCGGCCTCGGCGACCTTGGTCACCGGCGGCACGAGGTTGGGCATGATGATGCCGCGGGCGAACTGGCGCGCCGTGTGAATCGCGCAGGCCGCCAGCATCAGGCCGTCGCGCAGATGGACGTGCCAGTCGTCGGGGCGGCGGATGGAAAGCGTTGTCGGCTGTTGCGCTAAAGACAGGGCCATCCCGCGTTTCTACGCTTGCTCCCGCAGCCCCTCCAATGTTGATTGCGTGCATGAACCCGCTGAAAGACGCCATCGCCTACGCCCAGTCCATCGAGTCCAAGTGGGCGTCCGACATGAAGATGCCCGACGGGCAGTTCGTGATGACTGCCGATTCGAACGAGAGCTTCCCCGACAACGAGATCCTGGGGCCGGTGACGCCGCGCGGCGGGCATTCGGGCCTAGTCTATCGTGGGGCCGAGCTGCTGGCCGAATGGGGCGACACTGGGCGCGCCGACATGACGTTCAGCGTCGCCAAGAGCTTCCTGTCGCTGCTGGCCGGCCTCGCCTATGGCGACGGGTTGATCAAGAGCCTCGACGATCCGGTCGCCCGCTACGCGCTCGATGACGGCTTCAAGAGCGAGCAGAACAGGGACATCACCTGGCGCCACCTGATGACCCAGACCAGCGAATGGTCGGGCTCGCTGTTCGGCAAGGAAGACCGCATCGACCACAACCGCGTGGTCGGGCTGCAGGTCGCCGAGGGGCCCAAGGGCACGCGGCGCGCGATGAAGAAGCCCGGCAGCTATTATGAGTACAACGACGTGCGGGTAAACCGGCTGTCGCTGTCGCTGTTGCAGCTGTTCAAGGAACCGCTGCCGTCGGTGCTGAAGCGCCGCATCATGGATCCGATCGGCGCGTCGACGGGCTGGAAGTGGGACGGCTATCGCAACTCGACCGTCACCATCGACGGCAAAGACATGGTCTCGGTGCCGGGCGGCGGACACTGGGGCGGCGGCATCGTGATCTCGGCGAAGGACCTTGCGCTGATGGGCCTGCTGGTGGCGCAGGGCGGTGCGTGGAACGGCCAGCAGATCCTGCCCAAGGGCTGGACCGCCGAGCTGGCCAAGCCCTGCCCGGTCGCGCCTTTCTACGGGCTGATGTGGTGGCTCAATACCGACCGCCGGCAGTTCGCGGCGGCGTCCGAGCGCAGCTTCTTCGCGTTCGGCTGGGGCAGCCACATCGTCTGGATCGATCCCGACAACGATCTTGTCACGGTGCTGCGCTGGGTCGAGCGCAAGAAGGCCGGTGGGTTCGTCGAACGTCTTCTGGGGGC
>DASXQC010000954.1:0-3688 GCA_036493235.1 Reyranella sp. | reverse complement strand
GGCGCGGTGCTGGGTTCTGCCGTCGCCGTGCTGCTGCCCGAGCTGTTCCGCGGCCTGCAGGGCAGCTGGCTGCTGGCCTACGCCGCCGCAACGCTCGCGGTCGTGCTGTGGGCTCCGGAGGGTTTGGCCGGCCTGTTCACGCGCCGGCATGCGCTACCGATCCCGATGGCCGTCGCGCCGGTGTCCGGCCCGCGCCGCCTCGCGCTCGGCCGCGTCAGCAAGCGCTTCGGCGGCGTCGAGGCGCTGAGCGACGTCTCCTTCACCGTCGAGCGCGGCGAGATCGTCGGCCTGATCGGCCCCAACGGCTCGGGCAAGACGACCCTGCTCAATACGATCAGCGGACTGGAACGCGCCGATTCCGGAACCGTCACGCTCGATGACGTGCACCTCGAACGCCTGCCGGCGCACGCGATCGCCCGGCGCGGCATCGGCCGCACCTTCCAGACGCCGCTCGAGGGCGAGACCCGCGGTGCCGGCCTCGCACGCGCGCTGGCGACCGGCGCTGCCTTCCTGTTGCTCGACGAGCCGGCCGCCGGCATGACCGACCGCGAGCGCGACCTGCTCGCCGGCCAGCTCCGCGGGCTGCGCCGGGATCGCGGCATCGTCTTGGTCGACCACGATGTCGATCTGCTGACCAGGATCTGCGACCGGCTGGTCTGTCTCGACGGCGGCAGGGTCATCGCCACCGGCACGCCCGCCGAGGTGCGCGCCGATCCGAAGGTGCGCGCCAGCTTCCTTGGCGTGCCGGCATGACGGTGGTGCTCGACACTGGCGACTTCACTGTCGCCGCCGGCGAGATCGTGGCGCTGCTCGGCGCCAACGGCGCCGGCAAGACGACCGTGATGGAGACGATCCTCGGTTTCCGGACGTCGCGGACCATACGGCTGTTCGGCCAGGACGTGACGGCGCTGCCGGTCGAGCGCCGCGTCGCGCTCGGCGTCGGCTACGTTCCCGAGCGCCGGCGCCTGTTCGCCAGCCTGACGGTCGCCGAGAATCTCGAAGCCTCATCGCGCCTGCCGACAGCCCAGCGTCGACGGCGGGTCGACGAGATGCTGGCCGCGTTCCGGATGCTCGGCGAACGCCCCGACGCCCGCGCCTGGCTGCTGTCCGGCGGCCAGCAGCAGATGCTGGCGCTCGCCCGCGCGCTGATCGATCGCCCGCGCCTGCTGCTGCTCGACGAGCCGACCCTGGGACTCGCCCCCGTGATCGTGGCCGATCTGTTTGCGCACCTGCGAGCGACCGCGGCGGCAGGCACCGCCGTGCTTCTCAGCGAGCAGCGCGCCAGCCTCGCGCTCGGCATCGCCTCGCGCGGTGTCATCCTGAGCCGTGGTCGCGTGGTGCGCACCGCGTCGGCCCACGACCTCTCGAACGACCCGCACCTCGCCGACCTGATGGCCGGCGCCAGCTGACGTTCTTTTGCCGGGGGCACGCCACTCCGTGGCGCGTCATGTCTTCCGGATGAACAGTAGAAGACGGCCACGGAGTGGCGGGGCCCCAGCGAAAGAGGGCATTTGCGTTGTGGATAAGCCTGCGAATCCGAGTCTCAAGATGGGCAATGGACCGCGAGTCGCTCCCCGATTCCTTGCCGAAAAATCGCGGCCATTGCCCGTAATAGGGTCTACGACGCACCTATGCCTATGCTGATGGATGCACACACCTTCATCCTGTCATCCCGAGCGCAGCGAGGGATCCTTACTGAACCCGAAAGATCCCTCGGCCTGCGGCCTCGGGATGGCAGGAGCGCGTGCGTGGCGCGCCGAAATCGGTGAGTTCGGCAAAACCGGTGAAAACGGTCGTAAACGGTCAGGCGTTGCGGCTCTGCGCGTTCCAGAACTTCTCGAGGTTCGAGATCAACGCCGGGCTGAAGTGGCACAGCGCCTGCTCGCGCGCGTAGAGCGCGGCGTACTGGCGGAACAGGTCGAACGGCTCGGCGGCGAGGCGCAGCGCGCGGCGGTTGCCGATCGCGCCGACCGAGCCCGAGGTCGTGAGATGATCGATCACGCGCTCGATCGTGGCGTCCATCTCCGCGGCCGGCACGACTTCGTCGCAGATCAGGCG
The DNA here is from genome assembly GCA_036493235.1 of Reyranella sp. Taxonomy (GTDB): domain Bacteria; phylum Pseudomonadota; class Alphaproteobacteria; order Reyranellales; family Reyranellaceae; genus Reyranella. The sequence goes on along the minus strand of DASXQC010000954.1, from coordinate 1,630 downwards.
GCCGGTTTCGGAATCGCAGTCGATGCGGCGCTCGTACATGATCGCCTGGCGCGCGATGCGGTCGCCGGTGAAGCGAGCCATGCGCAGGTTGGCCATCGCCGGGATGATGCCTTCCTTGCGCGCCGGCAGGGTCATGTAGGCGTCGCTGGCGGCGATGTTGAAGTCGGTCGCGAGCAGGATCTGGCAGCCGCCGCCGATCGCGAAGGTCTCGACCGCGGCGATCCAGAGCTTCTCGATCGAATCGCCCGAGACCTCGTCGGGCGGCACGTCGGGCTTGGCGAGGCCGCGGAACATCTTGTTCACGAAGCCCAGGTCGCGGATCAGGAACCACAGGAACGGGATCTTGCCGTAGTAGATGTGCGTGAGGTTGATGCCGGCGTTGAACACGCGCCGGCCGGCATACTTGCCCTCCGGCACGACGTCGCCGCGCAGCACCGCGACCTGGCTGTCGGGATCGAGGATGCAGACGTCGGCGCCTATTTCGGTGGCGGGCTGGGTGAAGTTGTCCTCGGCGTTGAGGAAGCGCTTGTTCGACAGCAGCAGCACGGCCGCCTTGCCGTGGCGCTCGACCTGGGCGGTGCCGAGATCGAGGCGGCCGTCGCGCCGGAACTTGGCCAGCGCCTCGGCGGATTCCGCGCGCGGCAGCAGCATGGCGTGGACGAGATGGCGGCCGCATTCGGGGTCGGCGAGGAACTGGTTGAACAGGATGCCCTGGTCGATCTCGACACCGTCCTTGTCGGCCTGCCGCTTCTCGGACTCGGCATCGACCTGGGCCTTGGTCGGCACGAGGCCGGGGACGAGGGCCGGGGTCTCGTAGGCCAACCGCTCGATGCGGACGAACTTCCGGCGATTGTCGGTCAGTCTGTCGTAGAGCGTGCGGGCGTGGCGGCGCAGGAAGGTGTAGCGGGCGTCGCGCGCGGCCTGCTTGCCGGGATTGCCGCGCCAGTACGCGGAGAACGCGGCCACGTCAGCGGCGTAATCGCCGCTCAGCCCCGGCGCCGCAATGACCGTGTCCATGTGCGTTCGACCCGACGAAAATTGGAGCGGGCGACGGGATTTGAACCCGCGACCTACGGCTTGGGAAGCCGACGCTCTACCCCTGAGCTACACCCGCGTTGCCGCCATAGTATCAAGCGGCAATCGTGATATCGAGGCCCTTATGCTGGACGAAACCCTGACCCCCGAAGAACTCGCCGTGGTCGCGAAGGCCAAGGCTTTCGCCGCCGACCATGTGGCACCGCATGCCGCGCGCTGGGAGTGGGAGCGGCACTATCCGTACGAGACCATAAAGCTTGCCTGCGCGGCGGGCCTGAACAGGATCGAGCTGGCCAAGCAGCATGGGGGGCAGGGGCTTTCCTTCTCCTGCAAGCTCCGGGCGTTCGAGGAGATCGCCAAGGCCGACTTCGCTTTCGCCTTCGCGCTGATCAATCATCACAATGCCTGCGCGCGGTTCGCTCGCGACGGCCAGCCGGCCCATGTCGCTCGCCTTCTGCCGCGCCTGCTGACCGGCGAGGTGATCGGCTGCGCGGGGTTGAGCGAGCCCGGCGTGGGCAGCGATTTCGGCGGACTGGAGATGAAGGCCGAGCGGGTCGAGGGCGGCTGGAGGCTGAACGGCGCCAAGGCCTGGATC
>DASXQC010000953.1:0-2063 GCA_036493235.1 Reyranella sp. | reverse complement strand
CGCGGCGCCCACTTGGCGGCGTCGAGGCCGGAGGCGGAGTGGCCGAAGTCGCTGTCGATCTCGTAGTAGTCGGCGGTGACGCCGGCGGCCTTCAGCTTGGCCATCACGGGCTCGGCGAGGACCTTCGGCGGGAAGACCTTGTCGGTGCGCGACAGCACGTAGAGGACCTTGGCCCTGATCTTCGCCAAGTCCTTCTCGGCGTCGTAGCGTACGCTCGCCTTGCGCAGGGTGACCAGCGAGTTGCCGTCGAACACCTTCGACCAGGTCTCGGCGCGCTTCCTGATCTCGGCCTCGCGCGCGGCCTTGTCGGGGAACTGCGCGGCGAGCTGGTCGTCGATGCCGTAGCGCTTCAGTGTCGCCACGCGCATGTCGGTGAGCGCGTTCACGATGCCGCCATTGTCGTAGTACCAGCCGCCATTCCAGTGCGGATCCTTGGCGAGCGTGTCGACCAGCGCCTTCACCGACGCCTCGCCGCCCGAACCCTTGGGCGCGGTCACGACGGGCACCAGTCCGTCCATCATGTCGGGATAGGTGACGCCCCACTGGAAGGTCTGGTAGCCGCCGAACGACGGGCCCGCGACCGCGACCAGGTGCTTGACGCCGAGGCTGTCGAGCAATGCCTTCTGCGCGCCGACAATGTCGACCAGGCTGATGTCGGGGAAGTCGGGTCCGTAGGGCTTGCCGGTCGCCGGGTTGTTCGACGCCGGATAGGTCGAGCCGTAGGACGAGCCCAGCATGTTGGACGACACGACGTAGAGCCGGTCGGTGTCGATCGCCTTGCCCGGGCCGACCAGCCCGTCCCACGAGCCCTCGGCGCCGTTGGCGGTGGTGCGGCCGGCCATGTGATGGCTCGAGGTGAAGCCGTGCGTCAGCAGCACGGCGTTGCGGCCGTCGGGCGCCAGCTTGCCGTAGGTTTCGTAGGCGATCGTCATCTCCGGCAGCACCTTGCCGCTCTGGAGCTTGAAGTTCTGGGTGGTGAACTTCCTGGTCTCGACGATGCCGACCGATCCTGCGGCACGAGCGGCCGTGCCGGCGATCAGCGGCACGAGGCCGAGCGAGGCCCCAAGGGAGGCCCCAAGGGAGGCCAGGACAGGACGACGCGACACGGGATCACTCATGGCTTTCTCTCCCTCTCAGGCACGGATGGGTTGGCCGCCGAGCGACGGGCTGGCGACGGCGTGCGCGGCGAGGCGCTTGCGATCGGCCTCGGGGCGGATGAAAAGCAGGCCGATGATGCCGCCGGCCAGAAGCAGCATGCCCAGGATCACATAGCCCGTCTCGTAGCCGGCGATCGGCGTCGCGGCGTTCTGGATGATCGAGCCCATGACCGCCGGCGACAGCACGCCGGCCAAGGTCACGATCGAGGTGGTGATGGCGAGCATGCCGGCACGTTGGGGCTGTGGCGTGAGCTCGCCCACGATCATCGGCAGGACGACATAGATCGTGCTGCCGATTGCGCCGCCAAACACCAGCACGGCGATCTTGAGCGCGGGCGTGGGCATCAGGGCGACGAAGGGCAGGGTGCAGCCGCCCAGCACCACGGTGGCGCAGGCCAGCACGCCGCGGCTCATGCGGCTCGACACGCCCTTCGACTTCAGGTGCTGCGAGAGGTAGCCGCCGCCCAGCACGACCGCGGCGCCGAGCAGCCAGGGCAGGACGCTGATGTTGCGGCTCACCGTCTCGTCCAACCCCAGGCCAGACATCATATAGGAGGGAAACCAGGTGAGGCCGAGCGCCAGGCCCCAATAGCTCGCGAAGCCCGCGCAGCACGCCGCGATGATGCTGGGACAGGTCAGCAGGTAGCGGTAGGGCACGCGGTCGGCGCCGCCTTGGGCCCGGCTGACCGGCGGATCGACCAGCGTGCCTTCGCGGCCGAAGATCAGCCACGCTACCGACCACAGCAGGCCCGCGATGCCGAGCGCGCCGAATGCCCAGTGCCAGGAAAAGTGCTTGATGATCTGGGTCAGGATCGGCACGGCCACGACCACGCCGATCGCCGAGCCCTGCGCCAGGATCGCGGTCGGCAGACCGCGCCGCGAATCGGGGAACCACTTGTAGATGGC
>DASXQC010000952.1:0-2524 GCA_036493235.1 Reyranella sp. | reverse complement strand
TCAGCGACAGGGTAAAGAGATGGTTCGAACGGAGCTCGGGCTTGCTCATATGGTCCTCAAATGCGGGCGCTGCGGCCAGCCCAGTAGGGCTCGCGCAGCTCGCGCTTCATGATCTTGCCGATGGTGCTGCGCGGAAGCGAGTCGCGAAATTCGATACCGACCAGCCGCTGGGTCTTGCTGAGCTGGGTGTTGGCCCACGCCATGACCTCAGGCCCGCTCACGGTGGCGCCGTCGCGGCGCACGCAGAGCGCCACGGGCGATTCGCCCCACTGCTCGCTCGGAATGCCGATCACCGCGACGTCGATGATGTCGGGATGCTTCAGCAGCATCACCTCGATGTCGGCGGCATAGATGTTGAAGCCGCCGGAGATGATCATGTCCTTCTTGCGGTCGAGCAGGACGACGAAGCCGTCCTCGTCGATGCGGCCCATGTCGCCCGACTTGAAGTAGAGCCGACCCTGGTCGTCGTACCAGAACAGGTCGCGCGTCTTGTCGTCCTGCTTGTAATACCCCTTCATCATGATCTGGGCCCGGCCGGCCAGCTCGCCGACCGCGCCCTGCGGCAGCACCTTGCCCTGCTCGTCCAGCACGACGATCTCGGCACCGAGGCCGGGCTTGCCGACTGTGTGGAGCTTGTCGGGATGGAGGTTGGCCTCCAGCGTGCACGCGCCGCCGCCTTCGGTCAGGCCGTAGATCTCGATCAGCCGGCCGGGCCAGCGCTTCACCGCATCGGCCTTGATCTGCGCGCGCAAGGGCGCACTGGTCGACAGCTTGCACTTGAAGGAACTGAGGTCGTACCGGTTGAAGTCCGGGTGGGCCAGGATGCGCTGGTATTGCACCGGCACCAGCATGGCGTGGGTCACCCGCTCCTTCTGGGCGATCTCCAGGAACTTCACCACGTCCGACTTGGGCATCAGGATCGTCGTGCCGCCGACGCCGAGCGTCGCCAGCACAGCGACCAGCGTGGTGTTGGAATAGAGCGGCGTCGAGGCGAGCGAGATCGAGTCCGGCGTGTAATCGAACGCCGTGAAGCGCACGGCGATCAGGTCGCGCATGGCGTGGGTGTGCAGGATGCCCTTGGGCAGGCCGGTCGTGCCCGATGAATAGATGATGTTGAAGTCGTCGAGCTGCTCGAGCGGCACTTCGAACGCCAGCTCGCTGGCATCGGCCAGCCAGGTCTCGTAATCGTGCCAGCCCGCGCGCGTGAAATCGTAGGCGATGCGGCCGCCGGGGATCAGCTTCGTCAGCCGCGCGTCATAGGGCTCGACCAGGGCACGATACTGGTCCGACAGGAACAGCAGCTTGGCGTCGCAATCGTCGAGCATCTTCTCGAGCGCATCGGCGGCCGCCATGGTCGACAGCGGCACGACGCAGGCGCCGACCCGCAGGCCGCCCATGAACGTCTCGAGGTATTCGATCGAGTTGCCGGCCAGGATCGCGATCTTGTCGCCCTTGCCGATGCCCATGCCGGCCAGCGTGCGGGCGATCTTGTTGATGCGGTGATCGAACTGCGCCCAAGTGCGGCTCCTGCCCTCGTACACCACCGCGCGCTTGTCGGGCCACTGGCTGGCGTGGCGGGCGATTCGGATCGGGATGGAGACGAAGTCGGGGAAGTCCTCGAGCGACGGCTGCGGCACGAGGAGCTTGCCGGGCAGTGCGTCGGGCGGGCTCATCGCCTTACTTCTTCGGCTCGACCTTCGCGACGGGGCCGCCGGCCTTCTTCCAGGCGCCGAGGCCGCCTTCGAGATGGGCGACCGGCATCAGGCCCATGTCCTGCGCCGTCTTGGTCGCCAGCGCCGAGCGCCAGGCGCCGGCGCAAAAGAAGATGAACTTGTTGCCGCTCTGGAAATAGTCCTTGGCATAGGGGCTCTCCGGATCGATCCACATCTCGAGCATGCCGCGCGTGACGTTGATCGCACCCGGGATGCTGCCGTCGCGCCACAGCTCGCGCGGATCGCGGATGTCGATGAAGGTGACGCCCGGCTGGCCGACCAGCTTGATCGCGTCGGCGACCGGAACGGTCTCGATCTCGGCGCTGGCCTCGTCGACCATCTGCTGCACGGTCTTCTTCATCTTGAGCGGCATCGCTGTCCTCCCGACCCGGTGCGCGTATTTGTAACGAAGTCGGCGCGACGCCGACAGAGGGTCAGAGTCTGCCGATCTCGAATTCCGCACACGAGAACCCGAACTGCGACAGCCCCTCTTCGAGGTAGTCGCCGAGCAGTGGCTCGCCCATCAGATAGGCGGCGATCCGGCCGTGATGCTCGCGCAGGCCCTCGCTACGCATCGCCGACCAGTCCTCCATCGTGCCGTCGCCGCGGCCGAGCCGCAGCAGGCCGATCAGGTCGGCCTTCTCCTCTTCGCCCAATTCGGCGATGAAGACGCGCAACTCCTGCGCCACGGGATTGTCGGAGTTCTCTTCCAGCACGTCGATCTGGCGATCGTCGCTGGGGTTCGATCCTTCGTCTTCGTCGGTATCGACGTCCTGCACGTCGAACTCGCGCGCCTTGACGATCAGGAAGCA
>DASXQC010000951.1:0-20962 GCA_036493235.1 Reyranella sp. | reverse complement strand
GATCGTGTCGAGACGGAGGTTCCGGCGGCTGTAGCCGCGCAGCCATTCGGCGACACCTTTCATCTAGCCCCCCAAAGCAATGGAAATGGCGACGAGCACGATGCACAGCCCGACGATCGTCAGGCCGGTGCGCCACGGATTGGCGCCGACATAGCGCGCCCAGTGGTAGCCGACAGCAAACAGCAGGCAGAGCTGCAGGACGTTGGCGACGCGCAAGGCGACTCCGGGGTCGTCGACGATCAGGATCGGCACGGCGCCGGGCACGGCGGTGGCTGAAACCAGGATCGCGACCATCAGGGCCGCCATGAGGTCTTTGCCCCGGACGCGGGCGCGCTCGATGCGGGCGTGGCTCAGGACGTCGAGCGTCGCCACGTAAAAGGCTGCAAGGTCCTTCTCCTGCGCCAGGTGATCGTCGTCGAGCCCGAATTCGTCGCGAATCGCCTCCACCGCCTCGGTCTGCGACGACACCTTGCGCAGCTTACGAATGAAGTGGTTGCGCTGGCCGCGGGAGAACAGCGAGCCCAGCAGGTACAGTGCCGCGTCGATGATGCCCCAGGCGACGTTGCAGCCGATCAGCGCGATCGCCAGCTCGTGCGGCTTCAGCGCGTCCTGCGACGACAGCATCCGCACGCCGAGCGTCACGGTGAGCGCCATGATCAGGCCGAACAGCAGCTCGCCCAAGCTTTCATCCGGATCGAGATAGCGATGGATCATGATCGTCCCGGTGAGCGCGGCCGGAACTTCGACAGCGACAGCGTGAGCCAGAGGTTCCAGCCCTCCGGCCGGTTCTGGGCGTCGAACTCCTTGTAGCCGCGCAGGTTCAAGTCGGCATGGACGACGCCGAGATCGATGGCGTAGCCGATCTGCGGTCCGACCGCCGTCACCTTCGACTGGAACGCGCCCAGGAGCGCACCGGGCCCCGTGTCGGGGCTGAGCTGATGGTAGAAGTAGCCGACCGCGCCGAGGTAGAGCTTCTCGTCCACCGCGATCGACGCACCCCAGTCGATGTGGCCGTCGACCCCGCTCTGGTACTCCGTGCGCTGGTTCATGAAATTGTAGGTGACGCCGGCCGTCACCGAGAACTCGAGGCCCGCCTCGTTCGCGAACGTGTAGCCGAGGCCGCCGTCGATCGCCCAATAGCCGATGCCGAGGCCCGCCAGGCGCGTGGCATCGTAGGCGCCGACCGGAACGACGGCTGTGGCGTAGGTCATGATGTTGTGGTTGCCCAGCTGCCACTTCAGCGTCGCCAGCGGATAGAGATCCCCGACGCCCGTCATGAAGTCGCTGTCCGAGGTCGCGAGCGAACCGAACGGTCCGCTCAGCACGGCCGACACGCTGCTCTCGACATGGCCGACGGCGAAGGTCGCGCCGAGCCACAGCTGGCCGTTCAGGACCGGATCGCTGAAAGTATAGCTCGGAGTCACGAGCACGTAGTTCTCGTTGATCGTATAGCCGGCCGTCAGGCTGGCGCCGATCGGGAAGGTCCCGCTCGCCGAGGCGCTGGCGTTGCGGGTGTAGTAGATCGTCTCGAGCGCGAATCCCGGATCTCCGGGCACCGCTGCGAAGCTCGCGAACTGTCCCGGCAGCCAGGCGCTCGCCGCACCTTCGTCCGCCTGCGCCGGCGCAACGCCGAGCACCGCCGCGGCGACCGTCGTCGCAGCCCATGCCCATCGTGCGTTGCTTCTCCTCGGCTCCATGATCTTCAAGGCTAGAGTACTCGCACAGACGCGCCTTTGACTCTTGTCAATCGAACAACGCGAAGTCGTTTTCGCGAGTTCACCGTCCAGCAGCTGCAGCAGCGAATCAGTTTTCGCGATCGGCCGGCGATTCATCGCTGAAATCGGGCGATTCGGGCTTGGCACGCTCCCTGCGATGGCATGCGCGACGAGTAAGCGCCGCTGTCGAAGGACGAGGCCATGCATCGCAGACTGCTGGACTACAGCCCCGAAGCTGAGACCTACGAGACGATCTCGGCCACGGGCGTGGGCCGTGCGAATCCCGAAGCGGTGTTCAACGAGGCCGACGAGATGGAGCTCGCCGTCGGCCTCCTCGGAATTACGAACCATGCCGAGCTCGAACAGTTCCTTGGCGGTGTCGTCGACCAGGCAGGCCGGACGGTCGGCAAGGCGGTGCCTTCCGCCGGGAAAGGCGCGCTCACCGGCATCCTTACGGCTGCGGCCAAAAAGGCCCTGCCCGTCGTCGACAGCGCCCTCGCGGGCCAGCCCGGCCTCGCCTCCGGCACCGCCACCACCACACGGGTCGTCAAGGCGGCCGCCAAGTATCTCGGGCTGGAGCTCGAGGGTCTCAGCCCGGAGGACCAGGAGTTTGAAGCCGCCCGACAGTTCATCCGCTTTGCAGCCGACGCGACCAAGAACGCTGTCGGCGGTCCGGTCTCGACACCGGCGCACACCGCTGCGGCGCAGGCCGCGCATCGCTACGCGCCGGGACTGCGCAACAGCCTGACTGCCCCGACATCGCCAAACGACGAGCCCTCCACTCCCGCGCAGAACGGCCGGTGGGTGCGACGCGGCTCGAACATCATCGTCATCGGTTCCTGATCAACCCGGGCATTCGCCCAACTTCAAGCGAGGAGACAGACATGCACGACATCGACCGCACCCAGCTTCAATACGGCCCGGGCCCCTCCGGCGCTCATTCCGAATTCGAGTTCGGCGAGATGGAGTATGGCGAGATGGAGGGCGAAGGCGTCCTCGGCGAAGCCCTGGAGATGCAGCTCGCCAGCGAGCTGCTCGAGGTGACGAACGAAGCCGAGCTCGAGCAGTTCCTCGGCGACCTGATCGGCAAGGTCGGCAGCATCGCCGGCAAGGTCATCAACTCGCCAATCGGCAAGGCCGTCGGCGGCGTGCTGAAGGGCGTCGCCAAGAAGGCATTGCCGATCGCCGGCGGCGCCATCGGCGGCTACTTCGGCGGCCCGCTGGGCGCGCAGATCGGCAGCGGCCTCGCCAACGCCGCCGGCAGCGCGCTCGGACTCGAGGCCGAATCGCTCGAGGCCGAGGATCGTGAGTTCGAGGGCGCCCGCCAGTTCGTGCGCGTCGCCGCGGACACGGTGAACGCAGCCGCCAATGCCCCGCCGGGTGCCGACCCGCGCGCCGTGGCGCAGTCCGCAGCGGTCGCGGCGGCGAACAAGCACGCTCCCGGCCTGGTCGGCCAGGGTGGCGGCGGTGCCGGGCCGAACGGCGGGGTGCCGGGCCAGCACCAGCACGGCCGTCACCATGCCGGGCGCTGGGTGCGCCACGGCCGGAAGATCGTCCTGTACGGCGTGTAGGGCGACATGGCGATCAGCCCCTACGCTCTGTGGTCGCTGTCGCAGGAGGCGCGCGCTCTCCTCACGAGGTTGGCGCGCGTCCGATCCTTCGCCCTGGTCGAGCCGATGCTACCGGCAGCCAACCTCCTTCCCGCGACGCAGGACGCCATCGAGCGTCACCTCGTTCTCGGGCGCCACCAGCTCCGCCAGGCCGTTCGACACTTCCTCGAATGGCTTGGCGGGCCGGCGGCGAGACAGTCGACCGCAGAGCAGGCGCAACGTCGCTTCACCTTTCTCAAATTGAGATTCAACGCCGTGATCACGCAATTCGATCTCTTCAACGACGTGATCTCGCAACGCAGCGAGAACGAGATCGGCGTCTGGCTGTCCGGGCTGGACGTCGTCTCGGCCGACGCCCTCCTCCTGCCGGGCGGCTACTACGACGTGCCGCCGGTCATCTGCTACCTCGACCGCGGCATCGGTGCGGCGATCCGGCGGGCGCGCACGCGCCTGCCGGGCGGCGGCAGCAATCCGGTCGGGATCATCCGCATCCCGCGCGAACGCATGATCGGCAGCGGCATCGCCTCGTCGCTGATCCACGAGGTCGGCCACCAGGGCGCCGCCCTGCTCGATCTCGTGAACTCGCTGCGCCCGGTGCTGCAGGGCCTGCAGCACACGCGGCCGGACGAGCACGAGGTCTGGCGGCTGTGGGAGCGCTGGATCTCCGAGATCGTCGCCGACTTCTGGTCGGTCGCGCGGCTCGGCATCTCATCGACGATGGGCCTGAAGGGTGTCGTGAGCCTGCCGCGCCCTTTTGTCTTCCGCCTCAATGTGGACGACCCGCACCCGGTGCCGTGGATCCGCGTCAAGCTCTCCTGCGCGATGGGCGACGCGCTCTACCCGCACCCGCAATGGAAGCGGCTCGCCGACCTCTGGCAATCCTACTACCCGATCGACGGGCTGCAGCCCGATCGCCGGCAACTCCTGATGCGCCTGGAGCAGGGCATGCCGGCCTTCGTGTCGCTCCTGGCGAACCATCGCCCGCGGGCCTTGCGTGGACGGACGCTGGTCGACGCGCTCGGCGTGTCGACGCGCCAGCCGGCACAGCTCGCCGGGCTGTTCCGCGCCTGGAACGAGACGCCCGAGCAGATGTACCGCGCCGCGCCGAGCCTGGTGTTCGCCGTGCTCGGCCAGGCGTCGGCCGACGGCCAGCTCACCCCGGAAGACGAAAGCGCCCTACTCGCCAAGCTGCTTACGCACTGGGCGCTGCGCAGCACGCTCGACGCCTCTGCCGCGTGCGCTGCGACTCCCCTCCCGACCGCACGTGAAGAACGCACAACGATTCATTGAGGAGACCGACATGGCTAGCGACAACATGAACATCATCACCCTCCACGTCCGTGACCGCGATGGCCACCGGCTCCCGATCGGCCGTGCCGAGGTCAGAATCCGCGACAACAAGACCGGCGTCGTCCAGACGCACCTGACCGAGCCGGACGGCAGCGTCTGCGTCGAGCTCGCCCCGAGCGAATACACCGTCGACGCCTTTGCCTTCGGCCAGCGCTCGAACTCCGTGGTCCTGCCGCGGGAACAGGGCAAGCCGCTCGGGATCCCCGTGGGCTATCACTTCGGCGTGGTTTCCGCCGACGGCGAGGTGAGCAACTACGTCGAATGCAGGGAAGGCGGCGCCATCGTCGCCTGCCTGGGTTGGGCCAAGCCTGTCGACAACAGCCGCGTGCGTGCGGAGCTGACCTCGTCGATCGGCGCCGTCCAGCACGACTACCGGCTCGACACGACCGGCAAGAACGAGATCAAGCGCTACTATCACGTCGATCTCCGCGGCGCCCATGGCATCGCCAGGATCGAGGCGACACTGCACGGCGAGGCGGGAGAGCGCGACGGCGACGAGGAAACGCCGCTGGGTCGTGGCGCGACGATCACGCATGGCGTCGACGTGCCGGTCCTTCCGTCCTCCCAGAGCATCACCGGCGACGTCAACGTCTCGATGCGGCGCACCGCGACCGACGCGACCGAGGATCTCGGCCTATGGGTCGTGATCCGCAAGAGCACCGAGGCGCTGTCCTTCAACAACTACTTCCGGTTCATGAACCATGTGCTGTGCGGCGAGCCGCTCGGCGAGCACCACCACGGCTTCGACGCGCAGCGGCTGCGCGCCAACGAACGGGAGTTCGAGCGGCTGCGCAAGGAGCGGTTCCTGCCGTTCAACGACTCGGAGGCCTACCGCCTGCTGAAGGTCGCGACCGAGTCGTTCGTGATGGTGAACTGCGGCGTTGCGCTGAAGAACTTCAAGTTCCCGTCGCACGACCTCGACTACGTCATGCGCCGCATCGGCCGGCCGGTCGACCTGAACGGCCTGTGGCCCAAGTACCTGGTCGCCGTGAACGGCACGCCGAACGCCACGCTGCCTTATCTTGCGCTGATCCGCGACAAGATGCGGGACGTGCCGCTCAAGAGCTCGATGTTTGCCGCCATCGACGACGGGCTGCCCGAGAACTGCTTCGGCATCCTGCGCGACAAGCTCACCCATCCGTGCCTGACCGAGCTGATCTGGTCGTACTGGCACGAGGAGGGAATGCTGGTGCAGTCGGTGAACTCGATCGCGCGGCGGTTCCAGAACATCCGCGGGCACGGGCACCACGATCCCCTGGCCAACCTCGAGATCGATCCGCTGCGGCCGCTCAACAACCTGTTCTGGGGCTTCATCCAGGACGAGCAGCACAGGCTGTCGGTCGTGCGCCGGAACTACGAGTACGACCATGAGTACGGCCTGCGGCTCGAGGGCCGCGCGGTCTCCCATCCACGCACCGCGGATCCGCGCTCGAAGTTCATCGAGGCGTTCCACGGCCTGCTCAATCTCTGCGGCAGCTTCTACAAGCAGGACGACGACACCACGGTAATCGCCGACGGCTTCCCGGTGCTGAATGCGCTCAAGGAAGTGCATCTGATCCTGTCGCAGGGCGCGCACAACCAGTACGGCGAAGCGCCCTCGACGTCGCGTATCGAGATGATGATGCAGCAGTGGATGCTGGGCCGGCCGGAGTTCCGCGAGTTCCTGCCAACCCGGATCATGGTGGCCTATCCAGAGCCGTGGATGGACCGCGTCGACGCCATGAAGAAGATCCAGGGCTGGACCGACACAAGCGTGCTCCACTTCCGCAATCTCGGCGTGTTCGGCGAGCAGGTCCTGCTGTCGATCCGCTACGGGGCGTGGAGCACCGTCAACGAGCCGGTGCAGGCGACCAACTGGGCGCGCTTCTGGCGTCCGGAGATCCAGGGCTACATCCATGCCTACCGATCGGTCACCGGCGTCGATCTGAGTGCGGCCAATGTCTCGGGCGGTGTCGACACCACACTGCCGTCGGTGCTGCTGCGCCGGCGCCTGGCCCAGCAAGCGGCTGCCGGCTGAGGGTGGCCATGCTCGACTTCACGTCCGCCCTGTATCTCGGGCTGCAGCACCCGAGCGCGTCGCTCGCCCCATGGGACGCGTTCACGCTCGGGCGCCCTGCCGCCCTCACCGAGCCGCCGGATGCCGATACGGTGGCGGAGGAAGTCGCCCGTCTGCAGGGCAGCGAGGCCGCGACCTTGCTGCCCTCCACGCTCCATCTGTTCTGGGACCTGTTCGGCATGCTCGCCAGCAAGCAGCGCGAGATCCTGTGCGATGCCGAGCTCTATCCGATCGCCCGCTGGGGCGTGCAGCGCGCGGCGTGCTTCGGCACGCCCGTTCGCACCTTCCCGCACCACGACGTGGCGGCGCTCGCGCGCATGGTACGCCGCCTGGTGCGCGCCGGCCGGCAGCCGGTCGTCGTCACCGACGGCTACTGCCCGAGTTGCGGCCGCCCGGCTCCGATCAAGGCCTATGCCGAGCTGGTGCGCCGTGCGGGAGGCTATCTCGTGCTCGACGATACCCAGGCGCTGGGCGTCCTCGGCACCTCGCCGACCGATATCCAGCCCTATGGCACCGGAGGCGGCGGCTCGCTGCGCTGGCACAGCGCCTTCGGTCCGCACATCATCGTCGGCAGCTCGCTCGCCAAGGGCTTCGGCGCACCGCTTGCCGTGTTGTCCGGCAGCCGCGCCCTGATCGACCGCTTTCGCGAGCAGAGCGAGACCCGGGTCCACTGCAGCCCGCCCTCGGTCGCGGCCGTCCATGCCGCCGGCCACGCGCTTCGGCTGAACCGCCATCACGGCGACCGGCTGCGCCACAAGCTGCTCGATCTCGTCGTCAGGCTGCGGCAGCGCCTCGGCGCGGTCGGCCTGGCGCCGGTCGGTTCCTTCCCCTTCCCGGTCCAGTCCTTCTGTGCCGGACGGCGTCCGCTGCTCAAGCGCGTACTGAGCTGGCTGAGCTCCTGTGGCGTGCAGGCCCTGATCACCAAGGGCTGCAGGGCGGTCGGCGAGAACGTGACCTTCCTGCTGACCGCTCGCCATGACCCCACCGACATCGACGTCGTCGCGGGGGCAGCGGCCGTCGCCGGCCGTGCCGCGCTCGCAAGGGCACGATGAGTTCCACGTGTATCGCAACACACAAGCTGACGAGGCCACCATGACCCAGGACGAATTCTTCCAATCCGAAACATTCCCGGCCGAGCTGTTCGGGGAACTTTCCAACGAATTCGAAGGCGAGTTCGAAGGCGAAGGTGAGTTTGAAGGTGAAGGTGAGTTTGAAGGTGAAGGTGAGTTTGAAGGCGAGGGCGAGGGCGAAGGCGAAGTGCGCCGCGTCTTCCGGACCCGAGTCGTGCGTGCGCCAGCTCGCGCATTCCGCGGCCGCACATTCGCCAATCGCGCGTTCCGCGGTCGCCCGTTTGCCAACCGCGTGTTTCGCGGGCGGGCGTTCCGCAACCATCTTCGCGGCGGCGTGTATCGCGGAGGCCTCTATCGCGGGCGCAACTTGTATCGCGGCGGTCTGTACGGCGGTCGAGGCATCTACCGCGGCCGCGCCTACAGCCCCTTCCGCGGCTATGGCCCCGGCAGGCTGTATCGACGGGGCGGAAGAACCTTCTTCGGCGGATACCCGCGCCAGCATTGGCTGCACCACCGGCGGCATCGGCCGGGATACTGGCCCGGCGCCACCTCCGGAATCGACCAGGCGCCGGATATGACCGCGCCGACAACGCCCGACACGGCGCCCGACATGGGCGCACCGGCGACGGGTGCACCGGGCATGGCGCCGGCGACCGGAGCGGCGGACATGGCTCCAACATCGGCATCGGAGCAGATCCGCTGGATCCAGGACTGCCTCAACCGCGTGATGTCGGCGCAGCTGCCGATCGACGGCGTGATGTCGGAAGACGTCCGCAACATCGTGCGCAGCTTCCAGCAACAGCAAAACCTCACGGTGACCGGCATCGTCGGACCCGACACGGCAGCCGCCCTCCAGGCCGCCTGCTCTGGCGGGCAGCCGGCCGCCGCTCCGCCCGATGCGCCACCGGCGCCGGATGCGGGTGGCGCTCCCGACGCCGCCGGCGGTGCTCCCCCCGATGCGCCACCGGCCGACGGCGCCGCACCCGGCGAGTTCGAGATGGAAGGCTTCTTCGGTGACTTCTTCGGCCGGGTCGGAAAAGACATCGGCGATGCCGCCGGGCGACTGACCGACACCATCTCCGACATTGCCGGCGCCGGCATCATCGACCTAACCGCGAAGTCGGACAAAAGCCTGCGCAAAGGCGCGCGCGATCTCAAGAAGGTGAAGCAACTCGTGCTGCACCAGATGGCCTGTTGCTTCAAGCCGGCAGACCCGCTGAAGCGGTTCCTGACCATCAATGCGCACTTCGCCATCACCTCGGACGGCCGCATCCTGCAGCTGCATCCGATCGAGCAGCTGCTGTGGGCCTCCAACGGCTTCAACGGCAGCAGCGTCGCCGTCGAGTTCGCCGGCAACTTCCCCGACTCGAAGGGCCATTGGTGGGAAGGCGCCACGTATGGTCGAGATCGGCCGACGCCGGCGCAGTTCGACGCCGGCCGGCGCCTGATCCGTTACCTGGTCCGGGTCATGGGGCTGAGCCAGGTGGTGGCGCATCGCCAGTCGAGCGCATCGCGCGAGAACGATCCCGGACCTGAGGTCTGGCTCAACGTCGGCCAGTGGGCGGTCGATACGCTCGGCCTCAGCGACGGCGGTCCGGGTTTCAAGCTGCCCGGCGGCAATCCGATCCCGCCCGACTGGCGCAAGGCGCCGACCACGGGAACTTCCGGCATGACCCCCGAGATGGAGATGGAGTGGGAGGCCGAGTTCATGCATGGCCGGGGCTGCTGTTGCGGTAGATGCCGCGGCCGCCGCGGGGGTCGCGGACGTTGGGGACGCCGCGGATATCGCGGACGCCGTGGCCGAATGATGGATTCCGGCGGAGAAGATTCCGACGGTGAATCCCCGCTCAGCGAAGCCGAAGAGCTCGAACTCGCCCTGGAACTGATGGGCATCTCCAACGAGGCGGAGATGGAGCAGTTCCTCGGCAGCCTGTTCAAGGGCGCCATGAAGGGCATCAAGTCGGTCGGTTCAGCGATCGGCAAGGTCGCAGGACCGTTGAAGGGCATCATCAAGACCGCCCTGCCGATCGTGGCGCCGATCGTCGGCTCGATCGTACCTGGCGTCGGCACTGCGCTGGGCGGCGTGCTGGGCAATGTCGTCAGTCAGGCGCTCGAGCTCGAGGGCGAGGGCGAGATGGAGCAGGAGGAGGCGAGCTTCGAGAAGGCGCGGCGCCTCGTGCGCATCGCCGCGACGGCCGCCCGTGACGCCGCCTTGGCCCTGGGCGACGGCGATCCCGCCGTGCCTCCCATCACGGTCGTCAACCAGGCCGTGGTCGGCGCCGCGCGCCGGCACCTGCCGGGCGTCGACGTCACCATCCTCGAGCGCGCCGCAGGCGGCCGAGGCGGTGCTCGTCCCTTCCCTGCCCGTCCTTATCTCGCTCGCCAGGGGCTCGGCGGCCAGGGACCTGGCGGCCAGTGGCATCGCCAGCGCGACAAGATCGTCCTGACGGGCGCCTAGAACAAACAGCAGTGGCAGTCGAGGGACATGGTCATGATCATCGACTGCCACTGTCATGCCGGGAGCGGCGACGGTCTCACGGGACCATGGGACACAGCAGCGCCGCTCGACGACTACCTGCGCCGCGCCACGCAAGCAGGCATCGACCGCACGGTCCTGTTCGCCGCTTTCAACTCCGACTATGCCGCCGCCAATCGTGAAGTAGCGCGCATCGTGGCCAGCCAGCCCGGCCGCTTCTATGGTTTCGCCTTCGTCAATCCCGAGCGGGATCGCGGCCGCATCGGAACGATGGTGCAGACAGCCGTCCAACGTTACGGCTTCGTCGGCATCAAGGTTCACCGCCATGTCAGCCGGATCAGCCGCGAGGTCTGCGAAGCCGCCCGCGCCTTCCAAACTCCCGTGCTCTATGATGTCGCCGGCGAGGTCTCGGTCGTCGAGCTGCTGGCGCAGGAATATCCCGACGTCGCCTTCATCATCCCCCACCTCGGGAGCTTTGCCGACGACTGGACTGCGCAGCTCGCGCTGATCGACCACCTCGTGCGCCACGACAACGTCCACACCGACACCGCGGGCGTGCGGCGCTTCGATCTGCTCGAGCAGGCGCTGCGCCGCGCCGGCGCGCACAAGATCCTGTTCGGCACGGACGGGCCCTGGCTGCATCCCGGGGTCGAGCTGGCGAAGGTCCATGCCCTGCCCCTCGCCCCGCGCGACAAGGAGCTGGTGCTGGGCGGCAACCTGCTGCGGCTGATTAATCGGTCGGCTGGCGGTTGGCGCGGCGCAGCTGCAGGGCCCGATCGGTCACGCCCAGGCGTGTGGCCGCACGCCGCAGGTTCCCCTGCTCGCGCTCGAGTGCCAGCTTGATCGCCGTCTCCGATGCGGCGTGACTGATCTCCTTCAGGCTCGCCCCCACCTCGAGCGCATGGCCGATGGCCGTCTCGAGGGCGCCGTCGCGCCAGCTGGCACCCGGCATGTCCGTCGCGGGACGTTCCTCCTCCGGCACGTCGCCGATCGTGAGAGGCCCACTGCCGGCATGCCGCAGATGCAGCGAGGCCACGATGCGGCGCAGGTCGCGCACATTGCCGGGATAGTCGCGCAGCAGCAGATATTCACGCACGGTCTCGTCGATCTCGAGGCCCTCATCCTTCGGGCCGAGCTGCGTCAGGAAATGGCGCGCGAGGTCGATGATATCCTCCTGCCGCTCGCGCAGCGGCGGCGGGCGGCAGAGCCAGCCGGCAATCCGGTAGTAGAGGTCGGCGCGGAACTGGCCGGCGGCGATGGCGGTGGTGAGGTCGCGGTTGGTCGCGCACACCAGGCGGAAGTCGGTGTGCTGCCAGGCGTTGCTGCCGACGCGCTTGTAGGTGTGCTCCTGGATCGCGCGCAGCAGCTGGGCCTGCAGGGGCAGCGGCAGCTCGCCGATCTCGTCGAGGAACAGGGTGCCGCCGTCGGCCAGCGCGAACGCGCCGTCGCGCGCGTTGGTCGCGCCGGTGAAGGCGCCGCGCTCGTGGCCGAACAGCTCGCTGCCGGCCAGCTCTGACACGATGGTCGTGCAGTCGACGACAACGAAGTCGCCCTTGTCCCGGCGCGGGTCGAGATCGTGGATCAGCCGCGCGATCAGCTCCTTGCCGGTACCGCTCTCGCCGATGACCAGCACCGAAGCTTGCGAGAACGCCGCCACCTCGACGACGGAGCGCACGACCGAGCGCCAGCGCGGGCTCCTGCCGACCAGCACGCTCTTCACCTCGGCCGAATTGGCAAGACCTTCGACGGTCGACCAGCGATCGAGCCGCGAGACGACCTGGTCGGCGGCGTCCGGCAGCCGGGGCCAGGCCAGCACGTCCTTGGCGCCGGCGCGTGACAGCGCCCACTGCTGCGCCAGGCTCGGCCGCCGGCCAATGCAGATGGCGAGCACTGCTGAGCCAGCGGCGCAGATCCGCAACTCGTCGAGCACAGTGTCGTCGACCTGCTCGAAGACAACGGCGCCAAATCCCTCGACCGCGCCGGTCGGGAAAATCAGACCAATCCCGGCTCGTTCCAGCAGGTTCGCGAGGCTCTCGGGGATGCCTGGAGGGACACGCCCGAGAAAGCGAACCCACATCGACAATGCCACGATCGACTCATCTGACGTCTGCGCCGGCGCTGCAGCAGCGCGCACCGGCAAGCAATACGACGGACACCCGAACGAATCGGTGCATAGTCCCCCCGCCGTAGTTATGAGCTACCCGTACGTCATGGCACTGAAGCTCTCAGGCGGTCAACCAATGCGGTAATACAAGATATTGTCTCTACCTAATGGAGTGCCGCGAATATGCATCGTTGCGGGCTGCAACCATTCGCGGTTCGGAACAAAGACCTATCGGTGTCGCAAGGGGTTGGCCGGCCAAGGTTTCGTCTTCGTATCGGGGGCGACACGCTGAATGCCCAGACTTTAAGAACGACGCAGCCCCGCTTAGCGAACATGATCACGAGAAAATCACGGAACCATTCGACGCCGCACTGGGACAGTGATCTCCTCTCCCGCGCCGTCAGCTTTGACCGGTGGCCACGTTGAGCTGTGCCTGTTGGCATTCTCGAGCATACGCACGGTCACCATCCTGAGCAGATGAATGCCGAGCTGGGGGTGCTGCACGAGCGCCGAGAACACCGCCGCCTTCGTCAGGGACATAACGATGCAGTCAGTCTTGGCGACCGCCGTCGCGGTCCGTCGGCCGGTGTCCGAGAACAGCGCGAATTCGCCGATGATCGACCCGGGGCCCAGCTCCTTGTCGATTTCGGGCAGGTGCAGGGTTCCTTCCAGAACGTAGAACAGGGCGTGCGCCGGATCGTCCGCCTTGAACAGCACGTCCTTTTCACTGATGACCCTGCGCTGCATCAACGGCAGCAGGGGATCGATGGAGAACTGTTCCGTAGAAGCCTTGACGACTTTGGCCACCAGACGCCGGAGCTCGACCAGCCGAAACAGGTTCAGCGGCAGCAATGCGCCGTGAAGAATCAGGATCGGGGTCAGATGGCCGAGCCAGGCGTAGCTGATGAACGCGACATTGCTCGCAATCGCCGTCAGTCGAAGCGGAACCATCCGCCTCATGTAAAAGGTGGAAAAGACAAGAAACGATGCGAAATACCCGAACAAGTCCCCTTCGCTCATGGGTGCCCCCAAGACCATTTGTTTTCTGCAGGCATTGGTGCCGCAGATAACGCGGCGCCTGCAGCGCGGTGTGGCTACTCTGCCGCTGCCGACTTTCGACCCACGTCGACGCGCGATCGCGTCCACAGCCCGAGGTAGCCAAGGCCCATCGCCAGCGCGATCGGTGCGGCGCCGAGGACGATGAACACCAGGTCGCCCGGCAGCCGCAGCCATTCGAGCAGCCGCGGCAGCGCCCCCGCGGTGAAGGCCAGGCTGCGCGCGTGCCAGTAGCCGTTCTCGATGACGTCCCGCATCTGCAGGACGCCGGACGGGAACAGGCTCAGCACCACCATCATGGCGAGGCCGATATTCAGACCCCAGAAGCCGACGCGAATATAGCGCTCCAGCCGCGTCCAGGCCGGCTCGCTCACCGTCTCGCGCAGGACGAAGACCATCAGGCCGACACCGAGCATGCCGAACACGCCCATCATCGCGGCGTGGCCGTGGTTGGGCGTCAAGTTTGTGCCGACCTCGAAGTAGCTCACGATTGGCATGTTGATCAGGAAGCCGAAGATGCCGGCCCCGGTGAAGTTCCAGAAGCCGACCGCCATCAGGAAGTAGAACGTCCACTTGTGGCGGAACGGCGCGCCGGGCTGCCCGCGCGTGACGGTGACGAACTGCCAGGCGTCGAGGGTGATGACGGTGAGCGGCACGACCTCGAGCGCCGAGAAAGCTGCTGACAGCGCCATGTTGAGCTCGGTCTGGCCGTTGAAGTACCAGTGATGGCCGGTGCCGATCAGCCCGCCGCCGAACACCAGGACGACGTCGAGGTAGATGGCGCGCAGCGCCGTATCACGCTCCACCAGGCCGAGCTGGTAGAAGATGATGCCGACCATGACGGTCACGAATAGCTCGAAGAAGCCTTCGACCCACAGGTGGATGATCCAGAATCGCCAGGTGTCGACGATCGTGAAGTGGGTCGACCCGTCGTAGAACAGCGCCGGCAGGTAGAACACCGGGATTGCCGCCGTGGCGATGAGGAAGAACACCACGAGCGGGCGGCGCTGCTGGTCGCGCAGGACCGGCCGCACCGCGCGCCACAGCAGGACGAACCAGAACACCAGCCCCAGGGCGAGCAGGATCTGCCAGGCGCGGCCCATCTCGAGGTATTCCCATCCCTGATTGCCGATCCACCACCAGGCTGCGCCAAGCCACTGCAGCAGGCCGGCCCATTCGCCGAGCAGGCTGCCGACGGCGACGAACACGACGGCGACGAACAGGACGTTGATCGCCGTACGCTGCCCGGCTGGCTCGTCGCGATTCAGCATGCCCGCGACGAACAACGCGCCGCCGACATAGGCGGTGGCGATCCACAGGATCGCGAGCTGCACGTGCCAGATGCGCAACAGGTTGCTCGGAAACAGCCTCGACAGGTCGAAGCCGTAGAAGTCGCCGGGCTCGGCGCGATAGTGCGCGACGCCGCCACCGATCAGGGTCTGCCCGAGGAACAGCACGGCGGCGATTACCATGAATTTGAGGGCCGCCTGCTGCGTCGAGGTCGCTTCCGGCAAAGCGACCATGGTCGACTGATGCTCGGGCCGGTGCCAGCCGAGCTGACTGAACCGGCCGTAGGCGAGCAGCACGATGCCGGTGCCGCCGAGCAGGAACACGAGGCTGAGCGCGCTCCAGACCACGGCGCCGCTGGTCAGTGTGTTGCCGGCCAGCGGGTCGTAGGGGAAGTTGTTGGTGTAGGAGTGCGACGTCCCCGGACGCTCGGCTGTCGACGCCCATGCTGCCCAGGCGAAGAACGCCGTGAGCTGGCGCAGCTCCTGCGGGTCGTCGATCAGCCGGACCGCTAACCCGCCGTTGCCCGATGGCGTCGCGAAGTAGTCCTTCCAGTACGCGACCTGGTGCTCGAATGCGTCGGCATCGACCGAGGAGAAGCGCAGCGTGTCGGTCGCGGCATCGTAGCTGTTGCGCTTCATCGCCTGCGCCACGCCGCCCTCGATCTCGCCGCGCTGCTCCAGCGTGAGACCGGCATAGGGACGCCGGAAGCGCGCCTGCGCCGCCTGGTCGGCCGCCTCGACGGCCCAGTTATGGAGATAGGTCGCCGAGAAGTCGGGCCCGAGATAGGCGCCGTGCCCCCAGATCGTGCCGTTGGCCATCAGCCCGTACTTGAGGAAGACCTGCTGACCCGCGCTGACATCCTCGCGGGTGAAGACAGTCTTGCCGGCCGGGTCGACGACCTTCGCGGGAATGGGCGGCGCCTGGCGATAAGCTTCGACCGTCAGTCCTATCAGGACCGCGAAACCGAACAGCATGGTGAGGATCGCGAGGATCTTCCACCACGACGGAAGCGGCGGGTGAGCACTAACCTGCGTTGATGTCATGTCCCCTACTCCCTCGCATCGGAGCGGACATCTACCGCGACAGTTGCCGCGCGAGTGTAGTCGGCTTCAGCGACTTTTTGAAGTCGCCGACACGCGTGATCCAGCCCGACTGCCACGCGCCGTGGCAGTGTTCCGTTGCAGCCCAGCTGGCGTTTTTCACGGTTCCTGCCACTCCCGCACGTCCACTCTCTTCCACCGTAGAAAAGAGATATCCCCGGAGCGTCCGCCGGAACGCGAAGTCGCGGAAAATTTTCCGCAAAGGATATTGGAAGGGGGACGCGAGCACTGAATATCAGTCGAATATCCGTATTGAGACTCGAATACAGACGCTTATCCACAGGCCTGGAGCACGCCGGCAGGCTAAGCCGGTCTACGCCTGTGACTTGCGCAGCCCGGCCAGGAGCGGCAACGCTTCCTCAGCGAAGCGTTCGATCTGACGGTCGCGCTGCTCGTAGGGACCCACGAAATCGAGAACGACGTGACGGACCCCCGCTTCGTAGAAGCGCACGATGCTTTCGACGACGCGTTGCGGTGGACCGAGCGCGCAGTAGCGTTCGGCAGCCTTTCGGAAGTCCATCCCATAGCGTTGACTGAGGGAAACGGTCGCCGCGTCGAGTGCCTTTTCGTAGGTGTCGTCGATGCATGTGAACAGCAGATGGGAAGTGCCGAAGCTGCGATCGAAAACGCGGTCTGCCTCGGCCGCTGCCGCCGCGATCTTCTCGAGCCCCTGCCGAAACATCTCCGGCGTGATGACATAAGACATCCAGCCGTCGGTCATGCGCCCGATGCGTCGGAGCGCTGCATCCGAACGACCACCGCACCAGATGGGCGGACCGCCTGCCTGGCGCGGCGGCGGCTGCATCGTCACCCCATCGAACTTGAAAAAGCGCCCATCGTGACTCGCAGGCTTGCCACTCCACAGTTTGCGCATCACCAAGAGGCTCTCGTCCAGCCGGGCGCCGCGTTGGGCGACCGGGACGCCGCAGGCTTCGAACTCCTTGGCGAATTCACCGCCGACGCCGACCCCGAAGATGAACCTTCCCTCGGTGAGATGATCGAGGGTCGCCACCTGCTTGGCCACGGGCGTGGGATGGCGCAGTGGCACCAGATAGACACCCGTGCCGAAGACGAGCCTCCGGCTGATGACCGCCGCCTGGGCGAGCTGCAGAAACGGATCGAGCATGGCGATATGGAAGGAGATGTGGTCGCCAACCCACAGTGAATCGTAGCCCCCACGGTCGACCAGCTCGACCAGCGTGCGCAATTCATTGATCGTCGGCTGCCAGGCGCCGACCGCCGGTTCCGTGCGGCGGTGAAGAGTCTGGACGCCGATCTGCAGGCGATCGTCCATGGGCAGGCCCGGATTGCTCATGGTCCCTCACGCATGCTGACGGCGCTTCAGGGAGCGCAGATCGATGATCTCCGGCAGGACGCGCGGGTCGGTGCCGGCGGGATAGATATTGTGCTTCTGGATCTTCTGCGTGCCCGTCGTGGGCAGGCTCTCGACGATATGGATCCAGCCTGGCGGCTTGTAATACGCGAGGCGTTCATTGCAATGGTGGAACAGCGCCGTCGCCGCCTCCTCCGTCGCCATCGCCCGCTTGAGCACGATGCAGGCCAGCACCTCCTCGTCGCGAAGCTCGTCCTGCACGGCCATCACCGCCACTTGCTGCACATCCGGATGGGTGAGCAGGACGGCCTCCACCTCAGCTGCCGCGATGTTCTCGCCCGAGCGACGGATGATGTTCTTCTTGCGCTCGACGAAGTGCAACATGCCGTCCTGCCCACGCCACACGACGTCGCCGGTGTGAAACCAGCCGCCCTGCCAGCCGCTCTCCGTGGCCGCCTCGTCCTTGAGATAGCCGGAGAAGCAGCCGCGGCGCGGTGTCTCCGCCGAGTGGCGCACCAGCATCTCTCCGGGTTGGCCATGAGCGACGTCGCGATCGGCATCGTCGACGACACGCACCTCGATGCCCGGCAAGGCCTGCCCGAACGCGCGGGTGCCGACCTGGCGCGGCTCGACGGTGTCGCCCAGCACGCGAACCATCTCGGTCATTCCCCAGAGCTCGATCATGGGAAAGCCGAAGCGTTTCTCGAACGCCGCGTGCAGCTCGGGTTCGATGCCCGCGCCGATGCCGAACCGGACCTTGTGCTGCCGTTCGTGCACACCCGGCGGGAGCTTCAGCAGAACCGGCGCGATCACCCCGAGATAATGGACGATGGTCGCCCCGGTCTCGGCAACCTCCCGCCACCAGCGCTGCGGATGGAAGCGATCTGGCTGGATCTGGCAGTTGCCCGTCACGATGGCGCCCATCAACGAAACGACGCCGGCATTCGCATGATAGAGCGGC
This sequence comes from Reyranella sp., assembly GCA_036493235.1. GTDB lineage: Bacteria > Pseudomonadota > Alphaproteobacteria > Reyranellales > Reyranellaceae > Reyranella. Next base: position 2,841 of record DASXQC010000951.1, on the reverse strand, counting down.
AGCGGATTGTAGATGCGGTCCTCGGCCGGGCGCAGGCCGGCGATGCCGCCGAGCGATGCGTACCAGGCGCCCGACGCTATTTCATAGCCATGGGACAGGATGCAGCCCTTCGGCCGGCCGGTCGTGCCGGAGGTGTAGAGGATACTGGCCGGCGTCTCGGGGACAGGCCGCGTGTCGCACGCCGGCCGCGCCGCCTTCTCCTTCAGCGACCCCGTGACCCGCTCCACTACGACCACGCGCGGCCGGTGCGTGCTCTGCGCCAAAGCCTCCGCGATCGATGCCTGCCGCTCACTCAGGGTCAGGATCAGCTCGGGTTCGCTGTGGTCGATGAGATAGGCAATCTCTGCGGCGCGGTAGTCCGGATTGATCGGCACGCAGCACACGCCGATCGTGTTGAGAGCCAGCGTGTGCAGCACGTGCTCGGGCCGGTTCTCCAGCAGCGTGGCAACGCGGTGGCCGACGCCGTACCCCGCCTGCCGATAGAGTTCGGCCAGTTCCTCGACGCGCTGGCCGGCCTCGCCATACGACATCTCGAAGCCTGATGGCAGATAGGACCGGTCCTCATTGGCAGGCACGGCGAGAAACGGGCGGCTGGCATGAGTGGAGACCGCCGTCGAAAACGCTGCAGCGATGGTCGTGTCGTCCATGATCTCAGGCATGACATCCTCGTCGCGGCCCAAGCGGTTCAGACCGGGGCAACGCCTTCGATTAACCAACCTCCTCCAGCGTCGAGCACGCTCCGCTGACGCGGGTCTGGCGCATGTAGCGGCGGTGGCGGTCGGCGTCGTAGCCGCTTCCGGCATGGAGCAGGCAGCGGTTGTCCCAGAAGACGACCTCGCCCGGCTGCCAGGCGTGGTTGTAGATGTGTTCGGGCTGGATCGCCGCGTCGGTCAGCTCGTCGATCACGGCGCGGCCGTCGGCCTGCACCATGCCCTCGATCTCCCGGACATGGGAGCCGAGGAACAGGTTCCGGGCGCCCGTCGCCGGATTGGTCCGCACGAGTCGCTGGCGCACGGGCGGCAGCGTGGCGGCCATCTCGGGCGATACGGCATCGGGAGCGACCTTCGAGCGCGAAAAGACGTAGTCGTGGATCGCGATCATCGGATCGAGCTCGGCCTTGCGCTCCGGCGAAAGGCGGTCGTAGGCGGCGCGCAGCGAGACGAACATCGTCGTGCCGCCCTCGGCCGGCGTTTCGTAGGCGCACATGATCGAGAGGAACGCCGGCACCGGTTTGAACGAGGCATCCGAGTGCCACATGTTGTTGCCGGTCAGGAAGATGGTCTTCTTGTGCGAGCTGCCCAGCACCGTGCCGTCCTTCTGGACGTTGCCGATGGTGCCGAAATATTCGGTCTGGCCGACACTGGTGTGGCTCGGTTCGGGGTTGCCGAACTGGCGCGTGAGCGCGAGCTGGCGGTCGTCATCCATCGACTGATCGGGGAAGCAGACGAACGAATACCGATCGATCGCGGCGTTGATCTCCCGGGTCAGCTCGGGCGTGAGCGGCTTGCCGAGGTCGACGCCGCGGATGCTGGCGCCGAACTCGGGATGCAGCTCTTCGTAACGCAGCTGGGACATGGTTCACTTCGGAGTGTGCGATTTCAGGAACGTGCGCACGCGGTTGATCGTGCGGGCCTTGAGTTCCGGCGGATCGCGCCACGGGAAGACCGTGATCTCGGCGTTGGGCGCCAGCGATGCAACGTCGATCGACGTCTGCAGCGGATGCGATGACGTGTCATCCGGCAGGACCAGCATCGGCGTCTGGCAGTTGGCGATGAACGCGCGCGGCACGCTGTAGAGGAAATCGGGCTGCACGCGCCAGAGACTGTCGGAATACTTGTCGAGCGTCTCCGTCGACACCTCGGGTCGCCCCGCCCGGAAGGTCGGGAGCCAATTCTGCGCGCTGTGCCGAATCATGACGCCCGGATCTTCGGCCCGTTCGCCAACGGTCTGGCAGAACACGGCGGCCACGACGCGTTCCGGTGCCCGCTGCAGCAGCTTGCCGGCGAAGCAGCCGCCGATGCAGTAGCCCATGAACAGGAACTGGCGGATCCCGAGATGGTCCATCAGCCCGAGCTGATCGTCGGCGAAGGCGTCCCACGCGTTCTCGACCGGCACCGGACCGGTGGACTCGCCGCTATTGGCATTGCGCTGGTCCATGGTGATGCAGCGGAAGTCGTTCTTGAACTCTTCCATCGCATTGATGACGGCGTTCGGCCAATTACTGACGCGCGAATTCAATCCGCCACCAGGGATTACCAGCAGCGGGAAGCCAGAGCCGACCTCCTCATAGCGAATGCGAACGTCACCTCTTTGATAGAACGGCACGGACATCTCCCTAACCTGTTGGGAGCCAGTCTACTCAGGTACCGCGTTCATTTCGATCTCGACCTTTTCTTCCGTAGCGCGAGATCGCAGTTCTGCATCGCCACGCGTCGAGGGCAGCGGGCGCCCATCGCTTGAGACCCACGTGGCGCCTCCGATGGTCACGCGAATGACACAACCTTTAGTTGATCAAAGTCAACGCCTGCCGCGACCGGGAAAGATATGATCGCTACCACTGGGCGGTATCAATTGCGAAATGCCTTAACAAGCCTATGGCCAGCCCCGTTTCTGCTATTGGCTTGGCAACGATCGCCGCATGAAACGTCGATGTCGGTACAAGACTATTGCAACTTTTGATAGATATGTTATATTGCGCGCAATCGGTGCGAATCCTCCCGGCTCGTCGTAAGCAAGACTGAGCCTGCGCCCGATATCCAGGATCGTCCTCCAGTTCTGCAACGATTGAATGACCGCGTACTCAATCGATCGGGAGAAACGACATGCCAAAATATGTGTTTC